>CALLME010000306.1 GCA_938007945.1 uncultured Caulobacterales bacterium | reverse complement strand
ATCATTAGGCTGGGTAGCAAGCAGCGAAATAATCATGCCAATGCGGCCTTGAGTTGGAAATAACGTAATGTGGCAACGCTCGTCTGCCGCGTCTTTACGCATCACGATGAAGCCGCGCAAAGACACTGCCGTTTCAGTTTGACCGCAGCGTTCTGCGGCATTTTCTATATCCTCGCACGCCCTCAAAAAATCACAGAATGAGCGACCCAAGACAGCACGCGCGGACTGTCCTAACCATTCTTCAGCCATTTGATTCAGCCAGCGAATATCGAGATCCGTGCTGCCGAAAATAAAGACGGGCGTCGGCAGGTCTTCGGCAAGCGCATCTGGAACAAACTCGCCAATCATGCCGCCACCTCAAGCGCGTCGGGGCGCAGGTAAATATCGCGCAAACCCTCTAAGACCCGCTCTGTGTCCTCGGTGCGGCAAAGCTCGGCTCTCAATGCGCTGCGTTGGTCCTCGCCAAGTTGTGGGGCATGATCGATGTATCCTGCGACATGTTTACGCGCGACACGCAAGCCTTTACGCACAGGATAAAAATCAAGCGTATATTGATAATGAGACGTCGCGACATCAGCCATGTCATCAGCCGACAGCGGCTCTGGCGTCGGCTCGCCGTTTACTTTCGCGATAATTTCGCGCAGCGCCCATGGTCGCCCGACAAGGCCGCGCCCGACCATCACACCCGCCGCGCCTGATTGCTCCAGTGCCTGAACAGCGTCCGTGCCCGTTTGAATATCCCCATTTACAAAAACTGGCACATCTACGGCGCGCACAGTCTTGCCGACCATCTCCCAATCGGCGTCACCTTCATAAAATTGGCAGCGCGTGCGGCCATGTACGGTCAGCATACATACGCCGAGCCCCACGGCGCGGCGCGCAATATCTGGCGCGTTCAGGCTGTCATGATCCCAGCCAAGGCGCATCTTCAACGTCACAGGTTTATGCGTCCCCTCAAGCACGCCTTCGATAATCGCCATGGCAAGTTCAGGTTCACGCATCAGCGCAGAACCCGATTGCCCGCCGACGACTTTACGCGCAGGACAGCCCATATTGATATCGACGATATGCGCGCCTGCGGCCTCTGCGTGACGCGCGCCCTCGCGCATCCAATAAGGATCACGACCGACGAGTTGAATGACAAGCGGGTCAATTTCGCCCGCGCCTGCGCTGCGTTCGCGTCCCTCGCCTGTCCCGCGAGAGAAGCCTTCGCTCGCAACCATTTCACTGACTACGAGGCCAGGCTGAAACCGCTGCAAAATGCGGCGAAAGGGCAAATCCGTAATACCCGACATCGGCGCGACAAGGACGCGCGACGCTAATCTATGCTTGCCGATGTAAAGCGGAGAGTCCATGTTTGCGGTGTAAGCGCTTCGCGGCGTTCGCACAATAATTCATCGCCACAAGGATCGCTATTTTGCCAAAAATTGCACAAATAATAGTCGCAGCAGGCAAAGGTGCACGAATGGGAGGCGAAATCCCCAAGCAATACCGTAATCTAGGTGGCATGCTGGTCTTGGAGCGTACACTATCCGCCATGCTTTCGAGCGGTAAAATTGATCAGACACTGATTGTTATTGCCGATGGCGACCTGCGCGCCGCAGAAATTTTTGGACAACGTGACGTAAGACTAGTGACAGGCGGGGCGAGCCGCACGGAATCTGTCAAAGCGGGACTAGACGCCCTGCGCCCCGTCGCCCCTGATTACGTCCTCATACATGATGCGGCGCGGCCATTTGTGAGCGCAAATTTGGTCAACTCTCTTATCGCTGCGTTAGAAACGACGGATGCTGCCGTGCCGATGCTCCCGCTCGCCGATGCGGTGAAAGCCTTTGACGGCTCTATCGGGGACGACCTCGACCGTGGAGGCTTACGGGCGGTACAAACGCCACAAGCGTTTCATTATGACCAGATACTCGCTGCATTTGACGCGCTTGAACCGGGCGCAGCGCTTGCCGATGACATTGCTGTCGCGAAATCAGCAGGGATGTCTGTTGCCGCGATTGAAGGAGAAAGCTCCAATTATAAACTCACCTATGAGGCGGATTTTGAGCGGGCGCAAATTGATATTAAGAGAACAAATATGAAAACCTATTACAGCGCCACGGGCACGGGCTATGACGTGCACCGCTACGATGACAGCGGCAACGTCCTTTGGCTTTGTGGTGTACCGATTGAATGTGGGTATACATTGCTCGGCCACAGTGACGCAGATGCGGGACTACATGCGCTAACTGATGCGCTCCTCGGTGCGATTTGTTTCGGAGATATTGGCGATCATTTTCCTCCCAGTGACCCGAAGTGGAAAGGCGCAAGCTCAGATAAGTTTCTCGAATTTGCGCGGGATGCCGTGCTCGAGCGCGGCGGGACAATCACCCATGTTGATGTCACCCTCATTTGCGAAAAGCCCAAGATAAAGCCGCACCGCGAACAGATGCGTGAGAGAATTGCCGAATTGCTCAACCTCCCTCTCATCCGCGTCAGTGTCAAAGCGACCACGACTGAAAAGCTCGGCTTCACAGGGCGCGGAGAAGGCTTGGCGGCGCAAGCAGCGGCGACAGTGAAGCTGCCAGAATAATGAGTAAGCCAATAAACACCCAAAATATGCTCAAAGAGATCTTTGCGCTGTCAGCCGAAGTGACGCGTCTTGGCACGGAGGCTGGAATCACAATTGGCACAGCTGAAAGCTGTACAGGTGGACTCATCGGTGCGGCGCTGACCGCTATCCCCGGCTCAAGCTCTGTCTTTCATGGCGGAATTATTGCCTATGATAACAGCGTGAAAATGGATCAGCTGTCTGTGCCCAAAGATATCTTAGAAACGCACGGTGCAGTGAGTCGTGAAGTTGCTGAAGCTATGGCAATTGGCGCGTGCGAGGCACTTAATGTTGACATCACCGTTTCCGTGACAGGCGTAGCAGGGCCTGGCGGCGGGTCAGCGGACAAACCTGTTGGCACAGTTTGGATGGGACTTACGCAAAAGAAGAACGGTGAATTAATTACGACAAGTAAGCGTCATCTATTTGAGAATTTATCACGCAACAAAGTCCGAGATATGACATGCCATAAAGCGCTCGAAACGCTTATCGAGGCGATTAAGACGTGAGCGGTTTTGTAAGACCAAGGCGCTGTATTTCTGCCTCAAGGTCCAATGAGTTATCACCCACTATTTCCAAAGTTTCGCCTGCATAATCAATGAACATCGACATGATTTTTTCTGCTACCATATCAAACTTATCGCGCGCCAACATCTCGAGTGGGAAGGCTTTCAGCCGCACATCAACGTCGAAATCTACCAAGGTTGACCCGTCTGAAAGCTCATAGAATTTCCAGTTATTTATCAGTGATTTAACTGCGCCACCTTTATCTGCTTTCTTGACCACAATTTCGCGCGCATCGGTCTTAACCTCGACCACAGAGCGGAAGGTTTCAGAGATAAACTTATAGGCGACGACAGCTTCCGCTTCGAAGCGTTTATGGGAATCTGTCACCTGCGTTGTCTTCGTGACGCGTAGCGCAGAAATCAGCGAAATAAAGCGTGGATAGTTTTCAACATCTGACACAAGACCCATGATGTCCTCAGGGCGGTGTCGAACACGTTGAAGTAAAGAAGCAGCTGGCAATTCATTAATCCTGATTAGGCCGTAAATTGCACGCGACGTGCTGCTTGAAGTTTCGCAAAATCACTATCGGCGTGATAAGAGGACCGCGTGAGCGGGCTTGCTGAGACAAGTAAGAAACCTTTCGCTTTGGCGATCGTTTCGTAAGCCTTAAATTCTTCGGGCGTGACAAAACGGTCAACAGGCGCATGTTTGCGGGTCGGTTGGAGGTACTGTCCAATCGTCAAAAAGTCGATACCCGCGCTGCGCATATCATCCATGACTTGCATGACTTCTTGCTTGGTTTCGCCAAGGCCAACCATCAAACCCGACTTTGTAAACTGGCTTGGGTCACGCTCTTTTACGCGCTCAAGCAAACGCATTGAGTGGTAGTAACGCGCACCAGGACGAATCTTTAAATAGAGCCGCGGCACCGTTTCGAGATTGTGGTTAAATACATCAGGCCGCGCATCAATCACTGTATCCACTGCGTCACCTTTGCGAAGAAAGTCAGGTGTCAAAATCTCAACTGTCGTCTTTGGAGAGGCCTCACGAATGGCGTTAATTACGTCAACAAAATGCTGCGCCCCACCGTCGGCGAGGTCGTCACGGTCCACCGACGTAATGACCACATGTTGCAGTTTCATCTCTTTGACGGCTTCACCAATCTTGCGTGGCTCATTGATATCGACTTGTTGCGGCAAGCCTGTAGAGACATTACAAAAAGCGCAGGCGCGCGTGCAAATCTCGCCCAAAATCATAAATGTCGCGTGAGATTTTTCCCAGCACTCGCCAATATTGGGACAAGCCGCCTCTTCGCAGACTGTCACGAGCCCCTTATCTTGGACGATTTTGCGCGTCTCATTATAGCCTTTTGACGTGGGGGCCTTGACCCTAATCCACGCAGGTTTACGCAGCACCTCAGTCTCGGGACGGTTCGCCTTTTCAGGGTGGCGCACCCGCTTCTCTACCGAATTACCGCGTTTATCAATCAGAACTGTCATGGGGTCTAAATGGGGCTTTTGACTGCCTAAAACAAGCATTTTCAGCGCAAGTTAGCACTGCAAAGTCACACATCTCTTAAAAGGCCCACAGAAATGGCGTAATTTTTGCACTTATTTAAGGCCATGCGGTTAGACGCATGTTTTAGGTGGGAGGACATCATGTTCAAATGGGTCACAATTTCTGACGGGCATGATAATTTTTTCACGCCTCTACGATTTATTTTCGCATTTATGGTGCTGATTGGCCATGCCTTCATTATCGGAACGCGTGATACAACCGCTGAACCTTTTGTCTTCTTTCACTACACCTTTAGCTATATGGCCGTGAATTTGTTCTTCATCGCGTCAGGTTTCTTGGTGACCAAAAGCATGCTTTACCGTGGGGATATCGCGGAATATAGCTCTGCGCGACTACTTCGGATTTACCCTGCGCTGGCGCTTCATGTTTTGTTCGTGATGTTTATTATGGGGCCATTCGTGACGAGCCTCCCGCTACGAGAGTTCTTCACCCACCCTGATTTTTTAAGCCAACCCTTAAAGGTCCTGTCATTTTATAAAACCGAAATGGAGCTGCCGAACGCGCTAGAGGGCAATAATGAAACACTTGCTTCCGCTACACTATGGACTCTGCGTTATGAGGTATTGGCCTATATCGGGACAGCGGTCGCCTTTGCCCTCGGCTTAATGCGAAAAAAATGGATGCTGCTCGCGCAATTCGTGGCCTTTGCCGTGGCTTGGGTTGCCATTAATGGCCTCGGTCTTTTTGACGCCCTACCTGCGACAGGCAAGAACCTCCTGCGCTTTGGGGTTTGCTATACATTGGGCGCGGCTATATTTGCTTACCGCGACCGTATTCGCTTTCATGTCTTAGGGCTTGCCATTGTCGGATTTGCTACAGCCCTCACGAATGGCACGCCTTTGCTCGAAGTCATGACAGCTATTCTGCTTGCTTACTTCGTATTCTGGGCCGCCTATGTGAAAGTTCCGTCGCTTAACAAATTACAATCCGTAAGCGATATTTCATATGGAATTTATATTTACCACTGGGCAATTATGCAGTGGCTTAACCACGTTTTCCCGACAATGGGCCCGTGGATGTTGATTGCGATTGGCGCGCCGCTCACGATTGCGATTTCAATTGCATCATGGCGATATGTTGAAAAACCTATGCTGAGCAGCAAAAAGAGCTTTTCAGAATATTTGCGATTTGGTCGCTCAAAGCCGCGCTATGACGGCGCGACGATGTTGGTGGATTAG
>CALLME010000305.1 GCA_938007945.1 uncultured Caulobacterales bacterium | reverse complement strand
CCGTGCAGGCGGACTTCTTATTTACGGCATCCCGAACTTCAAACTCGACAAGGCCATCGTTGAGCGGCGTACAAAACGGCTTGAGGACGGCGGCATTGTTTTCAAACTCAATACAGATATCGGCACGGACATCAGCTTTGATAAGCTGCGCGAGAAGCATGACGCGGTGATGATCGCCACAGGCGTTTATAAAGCCCGTGACCTGACTGTGCCGGGTAGCGGCACAGAGGGCGTCACCCCTGCCCTCCCTTTCCTGATGGATAGCAATCGCCGGGGCTTGGGCGACAAAGTCACCTCTGAAACGGCAGAAGGCAAAAATGTCGTTGTCATTGGCGGCGGCGATACGGCTATGGACTGCGTTCGCACAGCTGTTCGTCAAGGCGCGAAATCTGTGACTTGTCTCTACCGTCGTGACCACGCCAATATGCCAGGCTCTCGCCGCGAGACGGCCAACGCGCAAGAAGAAGGCGTGACGTTTGAATGGCTCGCTGCACCAAAATCTATCCATGATAATGACGGCAAAGTCAGCGCTGTGCGCGCCGACCGTATGCGGCTTGGCGTCAAAGATGCTTCTGGCCGCCAATCACCAGAGCCGATAAAAGACGCAGATTTTGACGTGCAAGCCGATCTTGTGATTAAGGCACTGGGCTTCTCGCCTGAGGATATGAATACGCTAAGCCCAGAGCTGTCTGTTTCGCGCTGGGGCACTGTAAAAGCCAATCCACTCACATTTGAAACAAACCTCGAAGGCGTCTTCGCAGCAGGAGATATCGTGCGCGGCGCCTCACTCGTCGTCTGGGCCATCCGCGAAGGCCGCGACGCGGCGGCGCATATCCATAAATATCTCAAAGCCAAAATGGTTGAGACAGCCTCTATGGCAGCGGAATAATGAGAAACGATATGACAGATAATATCCAAAACAATGAGCTAAACTGGGCCGCTGATTACGAAGCCAAGCGCGACGCGCTTGAAGCGGCGGGCGCTTATGATCCAGCGCATGAGAAATCATCATGCGGCGTCGGACTTGTCGCGAGCATTGACGGCACGCCCCGTCGTGACGTGGTGGAGAAATCTATCGCGGCGCTGAAAAACGTCTGGCACCGCGGCGCGGTTGACGCCGACGGCAAGACGGGCGACGGCGCAGGTATTCGCATCGATATTCCGCAAGAGTTTTTCAAAGCCCAAGTCGAGCGCACAGGTCACAAGCCGCGTAATTCTAAAATTGCCGTTGGCATGATCTTCCTGCCGCGCACCGATTTCCGCGCCCAAGAAGAGGCCCGTACAATTGTCGAGTCTGAACTACTTCGCGAAGGGTTTTATATCTTTGGCTGGCGGCAAGTGCCCATCAACGTGGACATCATCGGCGAGAAAGCCAAAGCCACCCGCCCTGCGATTGAGCAAGTCCTTTTCCGTGACCCTAAGGGGCGTAAAGGCGACAAGCTGGAACGTGAACTTTACATTGTGCGCCGCCGCATCGAAAAACGCGTGATTGAGGCGGCCATCCCAAGTTTTTATGTCTGCTCGCTCTCAATTCAGACCTTGATTTATAAAGGTATGTTCCTCGCCGAAGACATCGATAATTTCTTTCCTGATTTGAAAGACGAGCGCTTTATTTCACGCGCGGCGATTTATCATCAGCGTTATTCGACCAATACATTCCCGCAATGGTGGCTCGCGCAGCCTTTCCGTATGCTCGCCCATAACGGCGAAATTAATACGGTCAAAGCCAACACCAATTTCATGAAAAGCCATGAGATTAAAATGGCAAGCTCGGCCTTTGGCAAACGCGCGGGCGACGTCAAACCCATTATTCAAAAAGGCAGCTCCGACTCTGCCGCGCTTGATAGTGTTTTTGAACTGCTTGTGCGCGCGGGCCGCTCTGCGCCAATGGCAAAAACGCTGCTTGTGCCCGAAGCTTATTCTAAGCGTGGCGATCTCATGCCAGATAGCTGGCGCTCGCTTTATGAATATTGCAATGCGGTGATGGAACCGTGGGACGGCCCTGCGGCTCTGGCGGCCTATGACGGACGTTGGTGTATGGCGGGCCTCGATAGAAACGGTCTGCGTCCACTACGTTATGCCATCTCAAGTGACGGCATTTTGGCAGTCGGGTCAGAGACAGGCATGTGCCCGATGGACGAAACGACCATTATTAAGAAAGGCGCGCTTAAGCCTGGACGCCTGATCGCTGTCGATTTGGATGAAGGCAAGTTTTATCACAGCTCCGAAATTCTTGATAAACTCGCGGGCGAAAAGCCCTATCAGAAATATCTCGAGAAAGTTCGTAATCTAGACGAAACACTTGCAGGGTCCGAGCCTGCACCCGTGCTTGCGGGTGAGGCGCTTAAGCGCCGTCAGCGGTCTTGTGGTCAGACGATGGAAGACATCGAACTCATTATCGCCCCCATGGGTGAGGAAGGCAAAGAATCTGTCGGCTCTATGGGCGATGACACGCCGCTGGCTGTTCTGTCTGAGATTTACCGCCCGCTATCCCATCACTTCCGTCAAAACTTTAGCCAAGTCACGAACCCGCCTATTGATCCGTTGCGCGAAACACGCGTCATGGGTCTTAAGACGCGCTTCCGTAATTTGCGTAACATTCTCGCGGACGGCGAAGCGCAGACGCGCGAAATGCTCGTGCTCGATAGTCCCGTTCTGACCAATGGTATGTTTGAACGGTTTGAAGCCTTTGTTGGTGATAAGGCACGCATCATCGACTGTACCTTCCCCGTACCCGATTATAACTCTGTGTCTGGTGACGCGCTAAATGAGACGCTTGCGCGCATCCGCGTCGAAGCCGAAGC
>CALLME010000304.1 GCA_938007945.1 uncultured Caulobacterales bacterium | reverse complement strand
CCAATTTCTGCCATGGCAGGATCAGAAGTTGGAACGGGTGGTAAATTAAATATTGCTCTTGCACTTGATACGACCCTGTCGATGGAGGGTACGCGTATGGCAGGACTGACTGCGGCGGCCACAGATTTAGTGGAGTCGGTGGAGCGTGCCGATAAAGGTCAAGGGAATGCGAAAATAGCGCTCGTGCCTTTTGCTGATTATGTCCGAATTGATACCTCTTATGACGGTGAAGATTGGATTGACGTCGCAGAAGATCGTGAGGTGGAATGGAATACTATTGATGAAGCTAATTCTACAAATTGTCGTCAAGAAGGTTCGGGCGAGCGCCAAAGCACGGTTTGCGATGATTATGTGTATACAACACACACAGCAACGGTAACGTGGATCGGCTGTATGGGCTCTCGTCCTGATGGTCTTCATAAGACAGGCGCATTTGACGGTAACCCTTTCAAAGGCGTGGCAGGAAGTTCACAGTGTGACATAGATTATAATCTTATGATTCCTCTTACGAATGAGTTTGATGAAATAGAGGGCGCAATTGAGGCTCTTACAGCAAAAGGCAGAACCTATCTGCCTGCGGGGCTTCAATGGGCGTGGCGGGCTCTTGAAGAAGAGTCTCTTTTTACAGACGAAAAAGTTGATGAAGAGTCAGAAGTTCAAAACATCCTAGTTTTAATGACGGATGGAAGCAACACGGTGAATTTAGGCGGTGAAGTAGACGGATTTGACGGCATTTATCATTGGGGTACGGGTGATGAGAATTATGACCGCGAAAACGCTGACGCTCTAACGCTTGAGATGTGCGAGTCTATCAAAGCGGCCTCAATAAGGCTTATCACAGTGGCCTATGAAGTTGATGATGCTGATACAAAGACTATGCTTAGGACTTGCGCATCTAAAGGCTCTGACTTTTATGATGCAAAAGATGCTGCCAAACTTAAAACAGCCTTTGGAAAAATTGGGTCTGGATTTAGCTCTGTACGTTTGACGCAGTAGGCGCCCGAATTGGCTGCTCCATAATAGAGTCATTGCGCCATTCACATTATCCTTAGTAGTCATATTATTTTAAAACAAACCACCATGCCATCGGTATGGTGGTTTTTATTTGTCTAGATAAGTATTGACAGTCTTATTTTTTGTTGTGTATATACAACAATATGATTTATAACCGCGTTAAATTATTAAGAACTGAAAAGGGCTTATCCCGCAAAGAGCTAGCTGATGCTGTGGGGGTGAATTTCCAGACCATCGGCTATCTTGAGCGCGGAGATTACAACGCCTCATTAGAGCTCGCGTTTAAGCTTGCTGACTATTTCGAACTGTCCATTGATATGGTGTTCAGTCCCCGCCCTTTCAAATCCATCGCCCAAGAACTCGCCGACGCCAAACGCGCCGCGCAATAGGAGAATATTATGTTAGCAAAAGTTTTTAATGTCTTTGAGACGACTGAAATTCAGCTGACCCCACAAGCTATTAACCGCCTACGTTTTAGTGCTTTGATGAGTATTCCGGCCATGCCATTATTTGCCGCTGCAGAGTTTTTGAATTTTTCCGAAAGCGTAAATAAAGTTCTTATTGCGCTAGGGGTTATATGTGCTCTTGCATTATTATATTGCTTTTTTACGCGTATGGCCAACCGCCTTTGGATACCTGAAAAATATCTCGATGAAGTAGAAATAGACCGTAAAAGACGCTCTGCGAGTTTGACTTATCAACTATTGGTAATTGGATTGATGGTATCTCTGACGATAATGTTGTTGCTCACGGGAGCGGAGAAAAACAGCGCAACACTTCTGTCTCCACGCATGTTTATATTTTTCTTAGGCTCTCTGATGTGTGTTTCAATGAGTGTTCAAACGGTGATAGCTGCTTGGATGACTGAACCACTTTCTCACGGCAAGGTAGACAAAGTCGCGTCTGATGGACGATATAAATGGGTTGTTTTACTTATAATTTTGACAGTCGGTTTCTTTGGTTATTTTATAGGGGCATTCGGTTAGCCGCGAACGGGCCGTAGACTTAATTTGGTTTTGGTTAATCTAGGGCTAGCCGCAGTTCACTCTTGAAATTTTGCGGGTTTGCCCGCATATGCCGCGTAAATATTTACTCCTATCGCTGAGGTGTTCCGTGGCTCGTCAATTCTGTTATCACATGCAAGGTCTGACCAAGAAATTTGGCAATAAGACCATTCTCGACAATGTGCATTTGTCTTTCTACCCCGATGCCAAAATCGGCCTTGTCGGCGTTAACGGTGCAGGTAAATCGACTTTGATGAAAGTCATGGCGGGCGTTGATACCGAAGTGACTGGCGAGCATTGGGCGGCGGAGGGCGTGAAAGTCGGTTATCTCCCGCAAGAGCCAAAGCTTGATCCTGAAAAAACGGTTTGGGAAAACGTGATTGAGGGGTGTGAAGATAAGCAAATTTTTGATGCTTACAACGCCGCTGCCATGAAAATGGCCGAAGACTATTCCGATGAAATCATGGAGGAGATGACGGCCTTGCAAGAGCAGGTCGACGGGCGCGATGCTTGGGATATTGACTCCAAGATAGAAATGGCGATGCAGGCTTTGCGTTGCCCCCCAAAAGAGAGCGGCGTGACGACGCTTTCGGGCGGTGAAGCGCGCCGCGTGGCGCTCTGTCAGCTCCTGCTATCTAAACCAGATTTGATGTTGCTTGATGAACCTACCAACCATTTGGACGCCGAGACTGTGGCGTGGCTTGAGAATTACCTCATCAAATATCAAGGCGCGATTATCTTAATTACCCACGACCGCTATTTCCTTGATAACATTACGGGCTGGACGTTGGAAATTGACCGTGGGCGCGGTCTCCCACATGAGGGCAATTACTCAAGCTGGCTTGCGGCCAAAGCGAAACGCATGGACCAAGAGGGCCGCGAAGGGGACAGCAAGACCAAAGCGCTCAAACGCGAACTTGAATGGATCCGCTCCAACCCCAAAGCGCGTCAGGCGAAATCTAAAGCGCGTATTAGCGCCTATGAAAAACTCCGTGATGAGGCGGATGCCGAAGTCGTGGGCCATGCAGAAATCCGAATCCCGATGGGTGAACGCCTCGGTAATATTGTGGTCGAGGCCAATAATGTGTCCAAAGGCTTTGGTGATAAGCTACTGATTAAAGACCTGTCGTTTAAGCTCCCGCGCGGTGGTATTGTCGGTGTGATTGGGCCAAACGGCGCGGGTAAAACGACTCTGTTCAAAATGATTACAGGCGAAGAGCAGCCTGATGAAGGCACGTTCAAGGTCGGCGAAACGGTCGAACTTGGCTATGTTGATCAAAACCGCGCCGCCCTCGACCCGAGCAAAAACATCTGGGAAGCGATTTCTGATGGGCTCGACATTATCCAAATGGGAAAGCGCGAAGTGCCTAGCCGCGCCTATGTCGGTGCGTTTAACTTTAAAGGCACAGACCAGCAGAAGAACGTCGGGCAACTTTCAGGGGGTGAGCGCAACCGAGTCAACCTCGCCAAGATGTTGACAAAGCCTGCCAACCTGCTCTTGCTTGATGAACCGACCAATGATTTGGACCGCGAAACGCTAGCTTCTCTCGAAGTTGCGCTCGAGAAATTTCCAGGCTGTGCCGTGGTCATCTCTCACGACCGTTTCTTCCTTGACCGCGTCGCGACACACATCCTCGCCTATGAAGGTGACAGCCATGTTGAATGGTTCGAGGGTAACTTCGCAGACTATATCGAAGACAAGAAACGCCGCCTCGGCCCTGACGCAGATATGCCTAAGAAGCTAAAATTCGTGAAATTTGATCGTTAAACGTTATCATCGTCACGCGAGTTGGCGCGATAAGTGCATAAGAATCGATAGTATTTTATCGCGGGCACAATCATGTTTCATAAAATTATGGCCATTGGGCCTAATGGTATTTTAGTCGCAGCGGGTCTCATGGCCTTGCTTGTCATTCTGATGGCTTTCCATAAGCCAATTCTTGAAGCAATGGGTGTTAAGGTTCGAAAACGTCGTCGTCACTCCGGACGTCGTTACAAGTCAACGCGTATGGATATTACGCGCCCAAGCCGAGACGACGTTTAAGCAAGATTGCGTCTGGCAGCTCTGGCGCTATAGTCAAGCATGACATCTAAAAAAACGCCTTCATCTGAGTGGTCTCCTGAACTTTCTGAGCTCAAAAAGCGCACTAAGCTCAGCCAAAAAATGGGCGGTCCCGATAAGCTTGCACGACAAAAATCACGTGGCAAGCTCAATGCGCGAGAGCGGCTTGAAGCACTCGTCGATAAAGGCAGCTTTCGCGAAATTGGCGCTCTGGCTGGCAAAGGCCGCTATAACGACAAAGGCGATTTGGAGAGTGTCTCGCCGTCCAATTTCCTCTTTGGGCGCGCGGATATTGCGGGTCGTCCTGTCGTCGCTACAGCGGATGACTTTACCGTGCGGGGCGGCGCTGCGGATGCGGCCATTGTGCGCAAATTCGTCATGGCCGAGCAGATGGCGCATGAACTTCGTCTGCCAATGATA
>CALLME010000303.1 GCA_938007945.1 uncultured Caulobacterales bacterium | reverse complement strand
GCCTTCAACCTCAATTTGAATGGCCGCGCCTAAAGTCTGGGCGAGGCTTTCAAACACGTGCGGGCACATCTCAGCAGGAAACTCGCCGACGTGGTCGGTTGGGAACTCCCCTTTGAATGTCATGGCAGGACGGCCCGAGAGGTCCACGGCCACGCGTGCCTGCGTCTCGTCCATCGGCATAACAAAGCCAAAACGGCCAATGCCCGCCTTATCGCCGAGCGCCTGTTTCAGCGCCGTCCCAAGCGCAAGGGCGCAGTCCTCAACTGTGTGGTGCGCGTCAATCTCAAGGTCGCCTTTACACGTCAAGGTCAGCCCGAAATTGCCATGTTTGGCGAGGGCCTCGAGCATATGGTCGTAAAACCCAATACCCGTATCGACTTTAATAAGTGATGCATCGTCCAAATTTACGCGCACAGAGATATCTGTTTCCTTGGTTTTGCGGTGCATTTCGCCTATGCGGTCTGGGCGTTTTTCCTCGACTCTGACATTAAATGCCGCAAGCGCGATGGAGTTCTCCTCAGGCGAGCCGATAGAGATACGCATATGACCCGTCGTGTTACGGTAGTCGCGAATTTTAACATTGCGACGAGACAGTTCTCGCATCAGCGTTTCATCATCCTGCACATCAATCAGCAGAAAGTTTGCTTCGCTCGGCCAGACTTTTTTTATGAAAGGCGATTTTTGCAACGCGGTAAACATGCGCTCACGTTCAGACAGCCATTCCGTCAGCCGCGCGGCATGTGTGCTCATCGCGGCAGGTGAGAGGGCGGCGAGTATGGCGTCCTCCACGGGTCGCGCGATTGGGTAGGGCGGCAGGACTTTCAGCATCAAGTCTATCACGCGCGGGTCAGCAATAGCCACGCCTCCGCGCACTCCCGCCAGAGCATAGGCCTTAGATAATGTGCGCATAACAATCAGATTGGGATATTCTGCGACTTTGGGGATGTAGCTCTCAGTTTTTGAGAACTCCTCATAAGCTTCATCGACCGCTATTAAGATGTTCGGAAACTTCGCGGAGAGCTGCTCGACGAGGTCATCAGTGATGACTGTGCCCGTTGGATTATTTGGCGTGCAGAGGAAAATAACTTTGAGATTTTTCGCCTCACCTGCCGCCTTAATCACATTATCCGTGTCCCACTGATAATTTGAGGTGAGGGGCACATCGATAATGTCTGCGCCTTGGATTTGCGCGCAGGTTTTATAATAGCCAAAAGTCGGGGAGCAGATAAGGATGCTGTCTTTACCGTCCTCAATAAATGTGCGCAGCAGGACTTCAATCGCTTCATCCGCGCCGCGACCGACCATTAGGCGTTCTCGCGTTGTGCCGTAGAGATCGGCGAGACGTTGCACGAGGGCAGGCGGTTGTTGTTCGGGATAGCGATTATAGCCTTCCGCGCCACGTACAGGCGGCGGCGCATAAGGGCTTTCATTGGCGTCCAAATGCAGCGCACCCGTTGCCCCGCCGCGCGCACTATATGTGGCGAAATCGACAATGGCTTTGCGCGCGATATTATTCGGAAAATCTGTCATGATGCGGGGCTGTTTAAACGTAAGGATACAGCGCGTCTATGGGCTTCGAGCCCTTCCATATCGGCGAGCGTTTCAACCGTTGGGCCTAGTGCTTCTAATCCCTCGCGCGTGAGTTTTTGCACACTGATATATTTGATGAAGCTCTCAAGCGTGACCCCACTATAGGCGCGCGCCGCCCCGTAAGTCGGCAATGTGTGATTCGTGCCGCTCGCGTAATCGCCAACGCTTTCAGGAGTCCACGGGCCGAGAAAGATAGATCCAGCATTACGAATGGCGGGCACGAACGTGTCAGGGTTATTGGTCTGCAAAATTAAGTGCTCTGGCGCGTAGCTATTAATGATATGCGCAATTGTCGGGCGACCATCTGCCACAATTATGCGCGCGAATTTCAGCGCCGCTTCAGCTATGTCGCGGCGCGAGAGTGTTTTGACTTGTGCCTGCACTTCTTCGCGGACGCGGTCGGCAATGTGCTCGTTCACGCAGACGCAAACGACTTGCGCGAGCGTATCGTGCTCGGCTTGCGACAGCAGGTCCGAGGCCACAAAAGCGGGGTTGCACTTCTCTCCCGCGACGACCATGGCCTCAGACGGGCCTGCGGGCATATCAATGGCGGGGCCACCAGCCTCTTGCGCAACGCGTGACTTTGCCGTGGCGACATAGGCATTGCCAGGGCCGAAAATCTTGTCGCACTTCGGAATAGAGCGCGTACCATACGCCATGGCCGCAATCGCCTGCGCGCCGCCGCAGGCATAAAGTTCGCTCACGCCGCAACGATAGGCTGCGCCGAGAATGGCTGGATTAACTGTGCCGTCTTTGCCTGGAGGTGTAACGACAACGCGGCGTTTAACTCCCGCGACTTTGGCGGGAATAGCAAGCATCATGAGCGTACTGACGAGCGGAGCCGTGCCGCCTGGAACGTAAAGTCCTGCGGTCTCAATCGCACGCGCTTCGCGGCGGCAAATCACGCCTGGCATAGTTTCAACTTCGATATCTTGTGGCTTTTGCGCGCGGTGGAAGGCTTTGATATTTTTCTGTGCTTGTTTGATGGCGGCCTTTTGGTCGTCAGGCAAAGATTTCCAGGCCTTGCGCATATCGCCTTCTGAGACTTTCAGCCGCGAAAGCTCAACGCCGTCAAATTTAGCTGTGTAATCCAGCACCGCTTGGTCGCCGCCATTTTTCACGTCTTGGAGAATATAGCGCACGTCCTCGGTAAGTTTGCTGTCTGACAGTGCGGCAGGGCGGGCGAGGGCGTCCGCCTGCTCCGTCTCGCTTAGGTCATTCCAAATTAGCGTTTTCATC
>CALLME010000302.1 GCA_938007945.1 uncultured Caulobacterales bacterium | reverse complement strand
CCTGGCGCGCTGACAGCTGTGCTCGCCTATCTCAAGAAAGCCTCTTAAATGGGGGAGGGGCGCTTTACGGCGCAGGATTTCGCAGCGTTAGACGATGTTTCACGTGAAACATTCGCTGATTTTGAGCAATACAGTACGCTTTTGTCTAAATGGAACCGCACGATCAATCTGGTCTCTCCCAAAGCAGCGGAGGATTTTTGGGGCCGCCATGCGCTTGATAGCTGGCAGCTCGCGGCGCATATTCCTAAAACGGCACAGAAACTACTCGATCTCGGCTCAGGCGCAGGCTTTCCTGGCATCGCCATCGCGATTGCTTGTAAACAGAGAGAGCAGGGGCATGTCACTCTTGTCGAGAGCGCAGGCAAAAAGGCGATGTTTTTGCGCACAGTCATTCGTGAGCTCGACTTACCTGCCGATGTTTGGGCTGATCGCGCGGAAAAACGCCCCGCTGAGCCTTGTGACGTTATCACAGCGCGCGCCTTCGCGCCTTTGCCGCGCCTACTAGCTTATGCACATCCATTTTGGGGGGAGGGCACGACTGCGCTGCTTCTCAAAGGCCAAGGCGTCTCTGATGAATTGACGGAGGCCGCAAAGACATGGATATATAGAGACGCGCAGTGGGTGAGTCGCAGTGATCCCACGGGAGTTATATTACAAATCAGGGACTTAGCCCCGCGCTCTGACCTTGGCAGGCATTAAATTGCGGTTAAATAACCGCGTAAGATTGGAATTGTCACGTGACATCATCTGTAACACCATCCGTGACCACGTCTGATTGCCACGTCATAGCCGTCGTTAATCAAAAGGGCGGGGTAGGCAAGACAACCACTGCCATTAATCTCGCAGCCGGCCTGACTATGCGGGGTAAAAAAGTCCTGTTGATTGATAGCGACCCGCAAGGCAACGCCTCGACGGGTCTTGGACTACATAGCGGTGCACGCGGATTAACCATTTATGAAGTGCTCGTTGACGAAATCCCTCTGAGCGACGCCCTCGCATCCACTCAAGTCCCCGGACTATCCATCATCCCGTCTCATATTGATCTATCCTCCGCCGAGCTTGAGATTGGGCATTCTGATGGCCGCACCATACGCCTTAAAACAGCCTTGGCCGAAGTGTCTGAGCGTTTTGATTATGTGCTCATTGACTGCCCGCCATCGCTTAACCTGTTGACAGTCAATGCGCTCGCCGCAGCCGACTCGGTCATCGTGCCGTTGCAGTGTGAGTTTTACGCACTTGAGGGTTTGAGCCAACTTCTCAAAACTGTCGAAATGGCCAAAGCCAGTATAAATCCTAACCTCATCATCGAAGGTGTCATGCTGACTATGTATGATCAGCGCAACCGCCTCTCTGCCCAAGTGGCCGCCGATGTGCGCCAACATTTGGGCCGCGCCGTTTTCCAAACCATGATACCGCGCAATGTGCGTGTGGCCGAAGCGCCGAGTTTTGCTAAACCCGTCATGATGTATGACCCACACTGCCCAGGCTCTATTGCCTATATGGCACTCACAGATGAAATCCTCTCGCGCCATAAACGCCGAAGCGGTACACACGCCTAGGAGACACTATGTCCAAAGATAAGAAACAGTCACCGCCCAAGACAGAAACGCCTAAAAAAACCGCGTCGTCACGTGGTCTAGGGCGCGGGCTTTCGGCCTTGATGAACGATGTCTCAATAACAAGCGGTTTAGTCGCGACGCCCGAAGCCGCCAAGCCGTCTACGAAAGACACAACAAAGGCAAGAAAGACAGACGCGTCAAAGTCTGAAAAGCAACCGGTCACATCGACGACGGTAATGCGAGGCGTCACCACCGTGTCTATCGACCAACTCGTGCGCAATCCGGATCAACCGCGCCGATATTTTGACAAAGCCTTGCTCGCGGAGCTAACAAGCTCAATCGCAGATAAAGGGGTATTGCAGCCCATACTCGTGCGCCCTGTCCCAAGTCGCAAAACTTCAGAGTCTGGAAAAACGCTTTACCAAATCGTGGCAGGGGAACGGCGCTGGCAAGCGTCTTTGAAAGCCGGGCTAACATCCATGCCTGTCCTTATACGCGAGCTAAACGACCAAGACGTTCTTGAAATTGGTGTGGTCGAAAATGTACAACGCGCCGACTTAAATCCCATCGAAGAAGCCCTCGCCTACCGGGCATTGGTGGATCAATTTTCGCGCACGCAAGAGGACATCGCCAAAGCCATCGGCAAGAGCCGCTCTCATATCGCCAATATGCTGCGCCTGCTGAGCTTGCCCAAACGCGCGCAAGAGGCTTTACAATCTGGTCTGATTACAACAGGTCACGCGCGTGCTGTTATCGCGGCGCCAGATCCGAATGTGTTGGTCGAAGAGATAATTGATAAAGGGCTTTCAGTCAGGGATGCCGAAAGCTGGGTGCGCCGCATCAAGGCCGAGGGTGAGGGGCGTACTCTCCCACACGCTGCCCCCGAACAAAAATCAGCAGATATAAAAAAACTCGAACAAGAGCTATCAGATATAACGGGCTTAAGTGTTGAAATTAAACATAGAGGCCCACACGGCGAACTGCGCCTTAAGTACAAAACCGACGGCCAACTCAACGACTTGCTTACACATTTAAAAAAGCGCTAGGATCGTAAAGCAACGAGGCTCAGCCGCAAGCCACGCTGCATTTCGCAATATCTTTACTTTACAAACCGCGCCATACTGTAAGGACATTATTCACGACCGATTAGGGATGACTGGTTAGATGACATTTCATAGATTTTCCGACGCCTTTATAAACCTGCTCGCCCGCGAGGATGTTGGTTTTGAATATATAAACTTTCCTAAGCTCTCAAACGACGCCCTACTTGATTTCAGAGCGCTGATATCTTTTGACTTTACTCTCCCAACTCTCAACTCAAAACCAGATATTATTCCCAGCGCCGATAGCGTGCCTGGCGACATGAGCACGACAGCCACTGTTAAGGTCAATGGGCAAGTCACTGGCACAATTGAAGACGCCGCAGACCAAGACTTTTACCGCGTAGACTTAAAGGCGGGCGTCACCTATGAAATCTTCCAACTCCGCGGCGGCGAAAACCCGATGGAAGATCCTTATTTGCGCCTCTACGCGCCAGACGGCGTAACCGAGCTGGCAGAGAATGATGATATTTTAAACGCAAATGGTGAGCAGGCCACACGAAATTCGAAAATCACATTTACACCGACTGAGGACGGCACTTATTTTCTTGTCGCAGATAGGTGGGACCCTGTTGCCGGGCCCGACAATAGTGTTGGCCCAGGGGATTATACGATATATGTAAATGCCGACGGCTACCGGCCTGAAGGAACGCTAGATGAGCTCGCCTTCTTCCTCACGGATCAATTTGATATTCGTGCAACTTGGAACCAAACGACAATAACATATAATGTCTCAGCCCTGCCTAGCGCCGTACAGTCGCTGGCAATTGCCGCACTTACGTTGTGGGCCGATATTACCCCGCTGAATTTTGTGCAAACCGACACGGCCGCCAACATCACCTTTCAAGATACGGATAACGGAGCTTATGCCTCCACGGCCTCAATCAATGGCAATATTACGAGTGCGAGAATTAATATTTCTAACGCCCAATGGGTCGACGTACACGGCACTGACGTCAACAGCTATACTTTTGAGACCTATATACACGAGGTGGGTCACGCGTTGGGGTTAGGTCACGGCGGGCCTTATAATGGCAACGCCACTTACGGCATTGATAATGTCTATGTGCGTGATCTCGCCAATTTTACTGTGATGTCATACAATCAACAAACACCTGGTGCTGACGCCGCATTTGAGGGCACGCCGCGCTTGGTGCTTGGTCCACAGATTGTCGATATCATTGCGATACATGACCTTTATGGCGCGAATCCAGACGGCACACGTTCCGACGCGACTGTCTACGGTTTTAACTCCAATGCGGGCGGTTTGTTTGATTTTGCAGATTTCAATAGCCGCGGCATACGTCCGCCAGCTATCTCGATCTATGACACGGGCGGCTATGACACGCTAGATTTATCAGGCTATAGCGCGCCACAACGCATCAGTCTCATCTCTGAAACTTTTTCTGACATTGGAAATAACACCAATCTCGCGGCAGATGTGCCACTGATTAATATTGTCTCAATCGCGCGCGACACTGTGATAGAGGCCGCCATTGGCGGGTCTGGGGATGACGTCATTGTCGGAAATGAAGTTGAAAATAATTTACAAGGCCGCAGCGGTGCAGACCGTCTCGACGGAGGGCTTGGTAATGACGTTCTATCTGGCGGCGTTGGGGACGATATCTTTGTCATTACCGAAGGCGGAGGTAGCGATACGATTACAGATTTCCTTTCGGGCGATGTCATAGAGCTCTCTGATTTCGATTTGAGGGCATTTACCGAGGTTCAAGCCGCCGCTACACAGGACGGCGTCAATGTTGTGATTGATATGGGTGACGGCGAAACGCTGACGCTAGAAAATGTTACTCTTACAAGCCTGACAGAGTTTGATTTTGTTTTTGCAGACCTGCAAAATCCTCCGTCAACACCCGAAGATCCTGCGCCTGTTGACCCTGATAATTTTCGTCTTCCGCCTTCATCTCTAAACGATGCCCTTGATCATATCTTTTTTGATTTCACGCCATTGTTTTAACGCCGGGTTTAATCTGCTTTATCGCCAATCTTTAGGGCAGGGGCGTCACTATCCAATCGCGGCTGTTGCGGATTGGTTTTTACACCTTTTAATAGGTTCATCACAAAGCGAAGCCCGCCTGTGAGCTTCCAACTCGTTGAGTTAAGAACCGCATATAAATCAGACTGCAAAATTTGCGCTTTTGCGTCTGTCGTTTGCGCATGCGCCTCAGCACCGCGCAAAATGTCTCCGAACTCATCGCGCATGATGTTCATTTGTTCTGCGGCCTGCGCTTCGACCCTTTCACGTTCAGCGATAAGATCAGATATCCGCGTCTTCAATGATTCTCTTTCATTATCATGTGCAGCTTTTATTTTATCAATCTCCTCGCGGTGCCACGATTGTAACTCTTCAATCCCAGCGTTGTGCGCGGTCTCTAAGCCGTCAATCTGAATTTTGTGAGCCGCGCGAATATCTTCAATTTCAGTTTTATATAGCTTGTGCATATTTTCAAAACCAGTTTTATGCGCCTCTTTAATGCCGTCAATTTCGGTTTGATGTAGCTTCTGCATATCTTCAAAACCAGTTTTGTGAGCCTCTTTAATACCTTCAATCTCGGTCTGATGCGCCGTATCTCGTTCAGCCCATACCTTTTTGTGACTATCTTGAAGCACCTCCCAATCTCGTTTCATATCGGCTTGCAGGGTCGCAACCGCCGCCTCATGTGCGACAATTTCCTTCATAAATTTATCATTATGCGCCGTCTCTATCCGGTTCCGTTCAAGTGATAGTGCGTGATGCAGTGGGTAAATAGCTGCATAATAAGAGGCGCGCACCTTATCAAGTTTTGAAAGCGCCTCAGCAGAGCCCCTATTCTCACACAAAATAAGGAACGCACCATAGGCTTCATTGACCCAACCCTGCGCGAAAGGATCAAGTGCTGTGGCCTCACTAGGGAGGGATTGACGCTTAAGGTCTGGCGACACGTAATTTTCAATCTGCCGCTTAACGTCTTTAACAGTGTAAGGCAGGGACACAGCTGAAGACGCCATCTCCTTGACAAGCCGCTTTGCGCTATCCACAGGACGTTCAAGCAAATCACTATAATTTACGAAACTGCGGGCATGACCGCGACTTACTAACTCAGCCTCTAGCATATGGGTCAGCCATAAATAAAGTGCGTCTAACTTTTCAATACCGTCTCGCGACTGCAGCGACGCGGCAACTTCAAGCGGGTTACGCACCATTAATACAGGAAAGACAGTCAGCCCATCTGATTCTAAAGTCTTTATATAAGGGCTTGCAAAGCGGCAGATGCGCGGCTCTTTCACGACGACGACGTCCGCGTCCTCACTATAATCATTAGAAAGTCTTTGCAAAAACGCGTCACGCAAATCTTTATCTCTGCGACTGTCCGCGCGTGGCCATTTCAACGTGCGCCAATCTTTCCAATCAGAGCCGAGATCTGAAAGCATAGCTTCATGCTCGGCTATCATGGGCTCAGACTCCCAATGACCTTTAGTGTTACTGTCGTTTTGGCCCAACAAACTTTTGGGTAAACCCGCACCTAAGAGATTCAACACACGCGTGAGCGCGGATGTGCCGGAACGATGCATACCAAGTATGAGGATTACGTCTTTCATCTTGCCTTTATAAACACGCTCATGCCAATTTCCCAAGCTGTGATTTACGTATATTGACTCAATAAAATTTAAAGAGAATTGCGACCAAAACTTTACAAAGGCCTCACATTTCGTCATAGCTGTGTGAGTTTTAAACAGTCCAAGGGCGAAGCTTCAAAAGCAAAACATGACCGAAGCTGAGACAAAAAAACTCCTCGCTAAATTGGGAAGCGGAAAGCGCTCCGTTTACCTCAGCGAAAAAGAGAAAAAAGCGCTCAGCGCAGCCTTAGGTGACACGTCACGCCAAGATGAGGACGATCGTCTCGCTTCACTTGAGCACGCCCTCAAACTCAAAGACAGCCAGCTCGACAACGCGAAAAATGATATCAGACAATTGCGCGAAAGCTTAGATGCGCTTTACGATAGCAAAAGCTGGAAACTTGCAGCCCCTTTGCGTATCGTCAAAGATAGTTTGCGTACTAAAAAGCTACGCAAACGTGGCCGCAAAAATAAAAAAGGCAAGGTCCAGCAGCTCGCTACCGACCAAGTGTCACCCGAGCCTATGAAAGCGCTGACGCAGACTGCGCCTTCGGTTCAGTTAGGGTCTAAAGCTTCTGCCCCTGTGAAATACGTCCCGAGAGATAATGAGGCCGCCCCACAAAATTTGCCAGCCGCCCTCTATGCCTTTTATCTACCGCAATTTCATCCAATAGCGCAAAATGACGAATGGTGGGGCGAAGGTTTTACAGAATGGACGAATGTCCGTCCGACAAAGCCGCTCTATGAAGGCCATTACCAACCGCATGAACCCGACCCGAAAGGTAAGTTGGGGTATTACGACTTACGCGACACGTCTGAGGTTATGTCCAAACAAATTGAGCTCGCGCGCAAGTACGGCGTCGAAGGGTTTTGTTTTTATTTTTATTGGTTTGCGGGCGAGCGACTGCTCGAAACACCGCTTTTGAACTTGCTTGAGGATAAAGAGCTCGACGTGCCGTTTTGCTTATGTTGGGCAAATGAAAATTGGAGCCGCCGTTGGGATGGTCGCGAAAGCGATATCCTTATGGCACAAAATCACTCGACGAAAGACGACCTCGCCTTCATCTCCTATATATCGAAATATCTCAAAGACCCCCGCTACCGCCGTATTGACGGTAAGCCACTTTTGATCGTTTACCGACCGATAGAGCTTCCCAATGCCAAGGCGACCGCGAAGCGTTGGCGCGATTGGTGCCGCAAAAACGGCGTGGGAGAGATTTATCTCGCCTATACACAATCTTTTGAAAATAACGACCCGCGCGATTACGGCTTTGACGGCGCTATTGAGTTTCCGCCGAATAATTCAGCGCCGCCTGATATCACAGATCAGGTTATCCCGCTGTCAGATGATTTTGACGGCACAGTCTTTGACTGGGATATTTTCCCGACGCGCTCTGATAATTACAACACGCCCGAATATCCACTCTTTAGAACGGTCTGCCCCGCTTGGGATAATACGCCGCGGCGCAAACAAGCAGGGACTGTTTTCGCAGGCAGCACGCCTGCGCGCTATCAGCATTGGCTCGCAAACGCGCTAGCAGATAGTGAAGCGCGCATAGAGGACACAGAAAACCGCCTTATCTTTATTAATGCTTGGAATGAATGGGCGGAAGGCGCGCATCTTGAACCTGATGCGCGCTATGGCCATGCTTATCTGGCTGCAACGCGCGACGCACTCATTGCGCACAATTTTCGCTCGAAGAAACATGTTGTGCTTGTCTCTCACGACGCGCTGCATCACGGCGCGCAAATCCTTACGCTGAATATGGCGCGTATGCTTAAGCAAGAATTTGGTTACCGTGTTGACATTATCGTACTAGGTGACGGGCCTTTAATAGAGGCGTTCTCAGAGTTCGCGCGCGTCCACAACATAAGCGGTCTTCCCCCCAATTCAGATGAGGTCATCACACTTATCACGGAAATAAAATCGCGCGGCGCAGATTTAGCAATTTGCAATACAACGGTGAGCAGCCCTCTCACGCAGACGTTCAAAGAAGCTGGGTACACTGTCATTAGCTTAATTCACGAGCTTGGCAGCGTCATCGCACAATATAATCTTGAGACGGCCGCAAAACACATCGCCGCACACGCGGATAAGATTGTCTTTCCTGCGCCTCTTGTGCGGGATAACTTCGAATCTGTTACAGGCACGCTGGGCGACAAAGCCGTGATTTGTCCACAAGGGGCCTATAAAATAAACCGCTTCCGAGACGCGCGTGCGATGGCAAAAGCCCGTAAAAAACTCCGGAGTAAACTCGACCTTTCCCCGACAATACAGATTATCCTCGGCGTCGGTTATGCAGATAATCGCAAAGGCTTTGATCTGTTTTTAGATTTAGCCGATAGCTTGCCTGAGCAAAACTCAAACCGCATTTGCGTCTGGATTGGTCACCAAGAACCTTGGGTCGAGCCGACCTTGCAAGCGCGTATGGACGCGTTGTGTGAGGCTGGAAAACTTATCCTGCCAGGCCGCGTTTCAGACACTGATTTGTTTTATGCTGGCGCAGACATTTATGTGCTGACCTCACGCGAGGACCCGTATCCCTCAACAGTATTAGAAGCGCTCGATGTTGGATTACCAGTGATTGGCTTTGAGGGCGTCACAGGCTCGACTGATCTTATTACAGCGCATGGCGGAGAGCTTGTGCCTGCCTTTGATATAGAGGCGTTAAAATCAGTCACATTTAAAGCGCTGCTCACCACAGGTGACAAAGCGCGCGAAAACATCTGGACGGCTTTTCGGGCGCGGTCCGATATTTCTTTTCGCGGCTATGTCCACGACCTCCTTGCGCTTGGCGGGCACGGTCTTGAGAGAAATGTGGCCCAGGTCAGCGCCGTCGTCCCTAATTATAATTACGCGCGTTATCTCAAAGACCGCGTCGGCTCAATCGAGCAGCAAAGCTATCCTTTACGCGAAATCATTATCCTTGATGACAGCTCAACAGATAACAGCCTCGAGGTTATTTCTGAGATTTGTGAGCAGGCGCAAACTCCTATGCGCTTTATACCCAACGAAACTAATAGCGGCTCTGTATTTGCCCAGTGGCTTAAAGGCGTTGAGGCTGCGCGCGGTGACTATGTCTGGATTGCAGAAGCTGATGACCTCGCATACCCAAATTTTCTACAAAGTGCCATGGCTGGTTTTGAGAAAGATCCTGACGTCATCATGTCCTACACACAATCCTCGCAAATGGGAGAAAACGGCGACATTCTCGATCCGACTTATTTGCAATATGTGAGCGATATTGATAATCAGATGTGGCGCGAGAATTATATGCGTACAGGCGCAGATGAGTTGCGTTATGGTTTGTCGGTTAAAAATTCTATTCCTAATGTCAGCGCCGTTGTCTTTCACCGCGAAAGCCTGCTGAAAGTCCTCCGCGCACATATCGATGAGATAAAAAGCTACCGTGTCGCGGGAGACTGGGCCACTTATATGCATATACTTGCGGGAAATAGCGCGGGAAAAATTGCCTATCATGCCACGCCGCTCAATCTGCACCGCCGCCATGCTGACAGCGTCACAATTGCAAGATTTGGCGAAGCGGAATTTGAAGAAATCAAACGCTTGCAGGTCCTGATGCAAAGCCGCGTTGATGTGCCTCAGGCCTATAAGCAAAAGGCTGCACACTATCTCGCGACTTTGCGCGCACAGTTTGATCTCGATATTGCGGATGCGGCGCAATGATAATTTTTGACTCACAATTATGCCGTCAACGCGCGCGCTAATCTTCTATGGGTACAAAGTTTCAAACATATCGCTCACTGCTGCCGCAAATGGTGCGCCGCGAAATATCAGAACGCTATCGGGGCTCCATGCTCGGCGTGTTGTGGTCATTTATTACCCCGCTTATTTTGCTCGGTGTCTATACTTTTGTATTCAGCGGCCTCTTTAATTCGCGCTGGTCAGGTTCAGACTCGACTGCTGATTTTGCTGTGATTTTATTTGCAGGGTTATTTATGTATCAATTTTTCTCAGACGTGCTGACCCGCGCGCCGTCTTTGATATTATCTAATGCAAATTTTGTAAAAAAAATCGTCTTCCCACTTGATATTCTCGTGCCCGTTACCACGGCAGCAGCGCTTTTTCACGCTGTCATCAGTTTTCTCATTTTACTCATCGCCACATTCTACGTCAAAGGCACTGTGCCCGTGACCGCATTTTTAACCCCGGTCGTTGTGGCACCGTTTATTGTCATGACCCTGGGCTTTGGATGGGCCCTCGCGGCCTTTGGCGTTTATCTTCGCGATATTGGACAAATCATCGGTACGTTAATGACTGCGCTTTTATTTCTCGCACCCATTTTTTATCCGCCAGACGCCATTCCTGATTGGGTAGCGCCATATATAAATTTTAATCCGATTGCCTATCCAATAGAAATGTTACGCGATGTTGTTATATTTGGACAACTTCCAAGCCTTGCAGGTTATATTATTTACGCCGTCATCGCCCTGATTGTTTGCGTGCTCGGCTATATCTGTTTCCAAAAAACACGCGGGGGCTTTGCCGATGTCCTCTGACACCTCTGTCATCCGCGTTAAAAATATCTCCAAAGTCTTTCGCCTTTATCAAAAACCGCAAGACCGATTAAAACAAATGATACTACCGAAATTTGGGCGTCGTGAGACCGTATATTTCAAAAGTTTCGAAGCGCTAAAATCTGTCAATCTCGAACTCGGGCGCGGAGAGACAGTCGGAATTGTCGGGCGCAACGGCTCTGGCAAATCAACTTTGCTGCAAATTATTTGCGGCACGCTGACGCCCACAGAAGGCGCGGTCGAGGTCAGGGGGCGAATCGCTGCACTGCTTGAGCTCGGCGCGGGATTTAATCCTGATTTCACAGGCCGCGAAAATGTCTATCTGAATGGCGCAATTATTGGACTGTCACGAGAAGAAATTGACGCGCGCTTCGAGCAAATTGAACGCTTTGCAGATATCGGGCAATTTATCGATCAACCGACTAAAAGCTACTCTAGCGGTATGTATGTACGGCTCGCTTTTTCTGTCGCGATCCATGCAGATCCAGACGTGCTTATTATTGATGAAGCGCTCTCTGTCGGCGATGACGCCTTTCAGCGTAAATGTTTTGCCCGCATTGAGGACATGCAGATAAAAGGCACGACAATTTTATTCGTCTCCCATAGCGCACAAGCGGTGAGTGAATTATGTGACCGCGCTGTCTTACTTGACGGCGGTGAGGTGTTGATGATCTCCTCGCCCAAAGAGGTCATAGGTCAATATCAACGTCTCATGAACCTGACGGGCGCTGCCGCGGAGGCCGTCCGTAAAGAAATTCTGGCGCGCGACGTTAATTCTGAAAACACCAAGATGCTAGAGTCAAAATCCCAAGAAAAGAGCAGAGAAGCTTCTAACGAAATTGCCGCCACAGAGATGTTGACGGCCGATCCGAGTTGGTATGATCCTGATCTCACCTCCCATTCAAGCGTGATTTATGAAAGCCAAGGCGCAAAGATATTAAATCTTGCCATATTCAACGCAGCAGGTGCGCAGGTTAATCATCTAGCCGTCGGGCAACGCTACCGCATTAATTATAAATTAGATTTTGAGATTGACGCGCAGCATCTCGTCTACGGCTTTTACTTTAAAACAGTGAGCGGGGTCGAACTTGCCGGCGCGAATAACTTACGTAGCAAAGCCAATATTTTGCGCGACGCAAAAAAAGGGGACACCATTGAGGTAAATTTTGATTTTGATTGCCATTTTATGCCAGGCACTTATTTTCTAACTGTCGGCCTTATGCAAAAAAGCCACGGCGAGTATAAGTTTTTGCACCGCATAGTGGACGCGCTAGCCATGCATGTCATGGAAGGAACTAACAGCGCGATTAATGATTACGGTCTCGTCGCGCTTAGCACTTCGCTCTCAGTTATAAAGATTTAGACACTGCATACAGGTCACGCATTGACGGCCTCGCGCCACATCCCTAAAGCAAGCCGATGAAATTTACTCAGACAGATATAAAAGACGTTCTACACATTACGCCAACGCGTTTCGGTGATGCACGCGGCTGGTTCATGGAAAGCTGGCGGCATAACGCGTTTGAATCCGCGGTTGGTCGCGAGGTCCGTTTTGTGCAAGACAATCACAGCTATAGCGAGCAGGTTCACACGGTGCGCGGCCTGCATTATCAAAGCCCGCCTTTTGCGCAAGGCAAGCTTGTGCGCTGCACACGTGGCGCAGTGATAGACGTCGCCGTCGATTTTCGTAAAGATTCGTCAAGTTTTGGGCAATGGGTCAGCGCCTATTTAAGTGCAGAAAACGGCGAAATGCTTTGGGTGCCAGAAGGCTTTTTGCACGGCTTTTCGACCTTAGAAAATGCCACGGAAGTCCAATATAAATGCACCAATTATTATAACGGCGACGCAGACGGCAATGTTGCGTGGGATGACGGCGCAGTCGGCATTGATTGGGGCCTGTCCCACGGCTTTGATCCCGCCAAAGCGGTTCTGTCAGCTAAAGACCAAGCCGCCCCCACATTCACCTCCGCGCAAAGCCCATTTTAAGCCTGAGTGCTGAAATTTTGATTCGCCTTTATATCTGTGTCCGTTAAAGAGTAGCCATGAAGATTTTAGTCACAGGCGGCGCAGGCTTTATTGGCTCTGCGGTCATCAGACGCGCACTCGGCGCAGGGCATTCTGTCGTCAATGTTGACTGCCTGACCTATGCGGCCAATCTCGCAAATCTCGCCGCAGTAGCCGAGACTGAAAATTACAGTTTTGAACAGATTGATATTTGTGACATCGGCGCCCTGAAATCCGTCTTCACTCAGCATCAACCCGACGCTGTCATGCACCTGGCCGCCGAATCCCACGTTGACCGCTCTATCGACGGGCCAGGAGCATTTATCCAGACCAATGTCATCGGCACATTTAATCTGCTACAAGTCGCGCGCAGCTATTTTGAAGCTCTCCCCAAAGAGCGCCAAGAGCGCTTTCGCTTTCACCATATTTCGACTGACGAAGTCTACGGCGATCTGGATGTAGACGATCCCGCCTTTGAAGAAACAACAGCTTATGACCCAAGCTCGCCCTACTCAGCCTCTAAAGCCGCGAGCGACCACCTCGTAAGGGCATGGTCGCGTACCTTTGGTCTGCCTGTCGTTATAACAAATTGCTCAAACAATTATGGGCCTTATCAGTTCCCTGAGAAGCTAATCCCCGTTGTCATTCTCAAAGCGCTGCACCGCCAAGATATTCCTGTTTACGGCACGGGCGAGAATATTCGTGACTGGCTTTACGTAGATGATCATGCCGACGCGCTTCTGCTTGTTTTGCAAAAAGGACGGCTTGGCGAGACCTATAATATTGGTGGCAATAATGAGCGCACAAATCTTGAGCTCGTCCATACGCTGTGCGGTCTTGTGGACGAGAAGCTCGATAACGGCTTTTTTCACGCCAGCCTCATCACATTTGTTAATGACCGTCCCGGCCATGACAGACGCTATGCGGTCAATGCCGATAAGATAAAGACTGAGCTCGGCTGGACGCCTTCTGTTGAATGGGATGAGGGTTTTAAAGACACACTTAATTGGTATATTGATAATGAGGCGTGGTGGCGACCCTTGGTCAAAGCCAATCAATTTGGTCAGCGTATTGGCGATAAGCCGCGCACCGTATCTAACGCCTAATCATGCATATCACCGTCATCGGACAGACGGGGCAACTCGCCCGTGCGCTTATCTCTCGCGCCTCAGATTACAGTGTTACATTACAGACCTATGGCAGAGATGACCTCGACCTGACGCAAAGTCCAGCGAGTATAGAGACTTTCATTGACGGCCTGAAGACGGACGGTGTGATTATTGCCGCGGCCTATACTGCAGTAGACGAAGCCGAATCAAATAGCGACACCGCGTTCTTAGTAAATGGTCGCGCCCCCGCCGCAATAGCGCGCGCCTGCGCCCGCCGTGACATTCCGCTTGTACACGTTTCTACCGATTACGTGTTTAAAGGCGAAGCCTCCACCCCTTACCGCCCGATGGATAAAACGAACCCTATAAATGCTTATGGACGTTCAAAGCTCGCAGGAGAGCAGGCAGTCACTGAGGCCCATAAGCGCGTCGCTATAATCCGCACCTCTTGGGTCTTTAATGGTACGGGCAAAAATTTTATGACCACGATGCTGAGGCTCGGTCAGATGCATGATAACCTTTCAGTCGTAAGCGACCAAATGGGGCGACCGACCTATGCAGGACATTTGGCAGAGAGCTGTTTGAAACTTGTGAAAGCTCTGCGTGACAATAGGCAGGCGCAGGGCTTTTATCATGTCAGTGGCTCAGGTGAGGCGATTAGTTGGGCGGATTTTGCGCGCGCTATTTTTGAGCGCGCCGCAGACGCACTCCCGCACGCTGTATCTGTCACAGATATTCCAAGCTCTGATTACCCCACACCCGCCCCGCGTCCTGCCTATAGCGTGCTCGACATCTCAAATTATGAAGCCCAGTTCGGCGCTTTACCTGATTGGCGCGAAGGGCTAGAACAGGCCTTTAAAGATTGGTCCTAAAACCGCGAATAAAAGCTCGGTTTGAAGTGGCGGGCCGTAGAGGGGGTTTATGAGCATAAAGGCCAAACAGCGCAAAGGTATCATCTTAGCAGGGGGAAGTGGAACAAGACTGCATCCCAGTACAATTTCAGTCTCAAAGCAGCTCATGCCTGTGTATGACAAGCCGATGATTTACTATCCGCTATCTGTGCTGATGGAAGCTGGCATTCGTGATATTCTCATCATCACCACGCCGCATGATAACCCTGCGTTTAAAAACCTCTTGCAAGATGGCGCGCGTTGGGGGCTGAATATAGAATATGCCGTGCAACCAAGTCCTGACGGGCTGGCACAAGCCCTGATCATCGCCGAAGAGTTTTTAGACGGCGCCCCCTCTGCGCTTATCTTAGGCGATAATCTCTTTTTTGGCTCCGCTTTCACCCAATCCATTCGCGCGGCAAATCAAATAATCGAAGGCGCGAGCGTTTTTGGCTACCGCGTCAATAATCCTTCCGCTTATGGCGTAGTGGGATTTGATGCGGATATGAATGCGGTTTCTCTTGTCGAAAAACCCAAAGTGCCCGACAGCAATTACGCCGTCACTGGCCTCTATTTCTATGACGCCCATGCCCCGACACACGCTAAAGGCTTAAAACCCTCTGCGCGCGGCGAGCTCGAAATTACCGCGCTCAATCAAGTCTATCTTGACCGGGAAGAGCTCCGCGTTGAAATCTTGGATGACGGCACAACTTGGCTCGACACAGGGACACATAGATCGCTGCTGCAAGCGGCGCAATTTGTGAGCGTCATTGAAGAACGCCAAGGGCAGCGTATCTGCTGCCCCGAAGTCATTGCTTACCGTAATGAATGGATTGACCGTGACGCGCTCGCAGCCCTCGCGGCACCGCTGAAAAAAAGTGGCTACGGTCATTATCTCCAAAAGGTACTGGACGGTATCAGCTAATTAACCCGTCTTACTAAAGCGGCGAATGAGCCGCGTCGTAAATCTTTGTAATCCCGTCTGCGGATAATCATGCACACCCCATAGCCAAATGGCGGTTTTGAACTCTTTAAAACTGCGCGCGCGGATCAGGTGTGACAGCCAAGGCGCTCTATCTTTACCGTGCGCCACAGGCACTTCCACTGGCGCGGTGTCCTCTGGCGGCATAGCGCCTGGTGGCAAGACGAGTTGATAAGGTAGCTCATTGTCAGCCTCAACCTTGTGATCACGTCCTGCAAAAAACGCCTCAAGCCCAAAAGCGGGCTCAGCAACTTCGCGGTAAGACTGTACGTCACCGCTTTCCCAATCATAGGGATGGCTCGCGGGGGTTTTGTCTGTTAAGACACCGTCTAAAATTTCTAGATAGGCCAAGCCATTATCCGTATCAGGTTCAAAATGCGCGCCTTCTGCCCATTCATTCCACGCATTTAAAAAAATAAATTGCCGCTCTGGCGGAAGAGCGCGCGTCGTCCACGCTGCCATGGCTGATAGCCAATTTGAAAATAATTGCGGGGAGCTGCCTGCAAAAATATTGGCCCGACGTCCGCGCCGCGCCGTATTATCCCAAGCTGGAAAGAGACCCCGAAATAAAAGATAATCAGGGTTTGGTCGTTTCAACGTCGTGAGAAACGCACTGAAATGATCAAACACCATGCCTGCAAATGTCGGCTCGCCCGCGCGAGCGACTGTATGTACTTGCATAGTGGAGACACCGTGTGGTGGGAATTCGACATTTCCGTCAAGTCCTGTCTTGCGCGGATCAACTTGTTCGCCGGGCAGGCAGAACGTTTCCGTCCCTAAAACCAACGCCCCTTTATGACCACAGGCTATCGCTTGCTTTTTTATCTCTTGGGCTAAACGCGCAAGCTCAGGAATTTCATCAGGACGGTAAATGAGAAACAGAACTTCACCTCCGCTTGTAATATAACGCGGGTCAGAGAAATAGGGCGCGAGGTCAGCGGCAAGTTCATGATAGCGCGCGGGATCATAGTCTTGCGGAATAAGGATATCCGTGTCACCGCCGTCCCAACGCCGCGACCAGTTTTCATTCGCCCAAGACAGGCAAAACGGCATGTCGACATCAGGATTTGCGAGCATTAAATCTGTCGGCTTATCTAAAACGCGGCGACCACCAAACCAGTAAAAATAATGGCAGAAACCGTATATCCCGTAGGCTTTGGCAAGCTCCGCTTGAGCTTTCAGCGTCTCCAGATTTGTCTGGTCATGAAAACCGAGCTCGCCTTCGCCCGTTGGGGGAAGCTGCGGTTGATGGTGCCCTGGGAATAGCTTTTCACCGCGCCGCGCCGACGTCCATTCTGTAAAGCCTTTACCCCACCACTTATCATTATACTCCGTCTGGTAAAATTGCGGCAGATAAAAAGCGATAGGTTTAAGCTGTGAAAAATCGGGTGTCATATCGTAAGTATCAGGCGTTGTGGCGTCACGTCAGCCACGCGTGTTAGCTCGCCTAAGACTTCCATATTCAGTTTCACAGTCGTGAGATGCCACCCCCAAGACCCAAGCTCGGCCACTTTGTCAGCGGGTAGATGCATCTTGGCTTGAGTTCGCAAGTCAGAAAACTGTACTTGCACCTCTTGGCTCTGCGCGAATGTCTGAATAATCGCCGCGCGCACCAATTCATATTTCCACAAAGGGATACGCGTCACCCCCTCACGTCCAGATGTAGGGGTGCGGCACTCTATTTTTTCCATCGTGTCGCTCATAAAATAGGCCTAAAAGATTAGTCTCTCTCTCGCAAGAGAGGATGCACTCTTTGACTCCATGAACGCGTCGCGGCAAGATAAATTATGGGCTTTTATAACCGCCATATCTTGCCATTCTGCCTTGATAAAACGTGCAGTATTGGACCGATAACAAAGCAGCGCGAGAAGGTTGTGCCTTTAGCAAAAGGAGATGTTTTGGAAATTGGCATTGGCTCGGGGCTCAATCTCCCGCATTATGACGTCAGGACAGTCACAAAAATTATTGGCGTAGACCCAGACAATCATATTTGGAAACGCAGCGCGGACCGACGGAAGGCGTGCCCCATCCCAGTTGAGCGCCTCGGCCTCTCAGGCGAAAATATTCCCATGGATGACAATATGGCCGACAGCGTCGTTGTGACCTATAGCCTCTGTACCATTCCAGACCCCGTAAGGGCATTACGTGAAATGGCCCGCATATTAAAACCGAACGGCCAGATATTATTTTCAGAACATGGCAAAGCGCCTGATGCCTCTGTGCATAAATGGCAAAACCGTATTGATCCGCTATGGAAGCATATCGCTGGCGGCTGTCATAGCGGCCGCGACGTTCCTGCCCTGTTTGCGCAAGCTGGGCTTGAGCTAACCTCGCTTGAGCAAATGTATATTCCAGGCCCTAAAGTGCTGTCTTATAATTATTGGGGCGCTGCGCGATTGCCTGAGTAACCTAAAAAAAAGCCGCCTCAAATGAGACGGCTTTTTCATACTTTAAATTTCAGCCTAAGTTTTAATCTCAGGATATGTAATCGCGCTTGAAAGGTTTTCTATAACCTCTTTAGCGTTGAACGTATTGTTTTCATCACCGTTTGCCCCGCGACCGAATTTAACTTCGGCTGAAGCGCGGTATTTTGTAATTTCGCGCACGTCATAATCATCAAAGAACGGATCGTAGCCAAAACGCCCGCCGAATCCGCCGAAACCAAATCCGCGATGTCCAAATCGACTAAACCGTGCTGAACGTGGGCCGTAAAACCGAGAGTAACGATACGGACGGCTCCACCCATATGAGGGGCGGTAAAAGCTGTAATTAAAGAACGGGTCATAAGGCCCGAACGCGCCATATCCTCGGTTAAATCCTGGGCTGACAGAGACTCGCTTTTTTTCTTCTGTGTCACGCTGTTGTAGCGTAAAATGACTAAAGCCTCGCTCCACAGCAATTTCAGCGGCGCGGTAAAGCAGATAGTTTTCAACCGTCTCACGGTCAGTTAGCGAGTTACCGCCAAATGAGACGCGCGCGCGGTCATTCTCTATCATAGTTTGTGAAAATCCGTCAAATGCGCCAGGCGCAGAAGCGGGTTGATAGGGGGTAGCTGTCGCGCAAGCCGCAAGCACTGCGGCTGATACGGACAAAGCCAACACACGAAGTGAGTGTTTCATAGTGATATCCTTTATCTCAATATCACGTCCCGTCCCTTGAACGCTTAACGTCAATATAGGGCATAAAATGGGATTTTTCAATTAAAGCGCTGTAATAGATGCTCAAATGTATGTGAGATTCAGTCTTTAGGTAGCCTGCGCAGGCGTGAATACGCCCAAAAACACAGACTTACACTGATAAAAAGCGAAAAAGTCCCAAACAATTTTGGTAAGGCGCTAAAGCCAACAAAAATGAGCGACACGCAAACCCATGGCAGCATTAACAGCAAAGCCAACGCCATATCGCGGCGACCCGCGAGGCCCTTTCTAGATTTTAACGCAAGTCGTGCCGTCAGAAAACACGGCCCAAAAGCTAATATCCCGACCCCAAAACAAACTCCAAACGCGCTCGCGAGCGTCCAAAACCCTTGGTCAGTCTGTGTAAAGCCGTAGAAAAAATAGGCCGCAAGTCCAAACGATAAACACGCACACGCTGCGGCTATGATAAAAACCAGACCATCCACGTCGCGTTCTAATGAACGGTATTTTTGCACAGGCGCCGTGAACGCGCGTGTTGCAATTGGCCTAACTATATCAGTGTTTTGGGACACATTCTCCATAAACCTCCATAGGACGCCATAGCAAACAAAGTCTTAATACCAAAGGTCCACTGATGAGAGTCTCTCACGATAGTTGCCTTTGAAATAAAACATGTACGAACGTGATTTGTAAGCTGTGCGGGGGCCTCGCATAGGTTAATAAAAAGGTCTCATTATGAAACGTTACGTCAAGCTTTCTGTCATTCCAACTGCGCTCTTCTTGAGCAGCTTAATCCCCCAATCCGCTTTCGCACAATCTGCGTTCAGGGCAGGTGAGCCCCAAAGTGCAGACCGCACAAGTGAAGCTAGGCTTGCCCTTAAAATTCCTTTTGGACCTCAAACAACATCAAAAAAATCCGCTTACGATCCACGTCTTAGTTTTGGCGTCAGCCGATATGCACCGCAAACACGGGGCGTCCAAGACTGGCAAATGCGCCGCGATGGCTATGTAAATTCCGAAATATCTCTAAGCCTATCGCATGAGCCTATTTTACGGATTAACGAACAAGAGCATTATATTTTCATGGATGAAGAATATGGATTAAATAAGGGCACGAAAACGGCCGGGAAGGTTGCGGTGGTTGCAGGCGCTGTCGCCGTCGTCGTTGTCGCGGGACTCGCCATTCGCTTAGTCGCCTGTGGGGGCGATGGTGAAGAAGATAAATGCTGAATTCATCATTTAATTAAGTAAACCCGCCCTCAGTTAAGAAGGCGGGTTTTAATTTGGATGCGTCGAGAAAATCTTGCTTCTACCTATTCCAGCAGAATAAGCAGAGCAAGTTTATCGACGATGTTAATGTGCAATCACAGCAATCAGCAAAAGCGCGATGATGTTTGTGATTTTAATCATCGGGTTCACTGCGGGGCCCGCCGTATCTTTATACGGATCACCGACAGTATCGCCTGTGACAGACGCTTTATGCGCCTCAGAGCCTTTACCGCCGTGGTGGCCGTCTTCGATATATTTCTTGGCATTATCCCAAGCACCGCCGCCGGCTGTCATAGATAGCGCGACAAACAGACCTGTGACAATCACGCCGAGAAGCATCGCACCGAGCGCGGAAATCGCTGCTGCTGGACCAGCCAGAAACTTGACAACAAAGAACAGGACGATAGGCGCAAGGATTGGCAGAAGTGACGGTTTAATCATTTCCTTAATCGCGGCCCCTGTCAGAAGGTCAACGGCACGCGCGTAATCTGGACGCGATGTGCCCGCCATGATGCCGGGGTCAGATTTAAACTGACGACGCACCTCTTCAACAATCGCCGTTGCCGCGCGACCCACAGATTGCATCGCCCAAGCCCCAAAGAGGTAAGGAAGCATACCGCCAATAAACAGGCCGACAATGACGTAAGGATCCGTCAGGCTGAAGCTGAGATTACCAAGGCCATAGAAGAAATCCCCTTGCACGGCTTTGGACGCAAAATACCCAACATCCTTGTAAAAGGCCGCAAAGAGCACAAGCGCGCCAAGGCCCGCAGAGCCAATAGCGTAACCTTTGGTCACGGCTTTGGTCGTATTACCCACAGCATCAAGCGTGTCAGTTGTGTTACGCACTTCAGACGGCAGCTCTGCCATTTCGGCAATACCGCCCGCATTATCCGTCACAGGACCGAACGCATCAAGCGCCACAATCATACCCGCCACGCCGAGCATGGCTGTCACTGCAATCGCGATACCATAAAGGCCTGCAAACGAGTAAGTCGAGATAATCCCGAACACGATGATGAGCACAGGAATGGCTGTCGCTTCCATAGAGACCGCAAGGCCTTGGATGACGTTCGTGCCGTGACCTGATTCAGACGCCGCCGCGACAGATTTCACAGGCTTATAATTCACGCCTGTATAATATTCTGTGACGACCACAATCGCGCCTGTAATCACAAGGCCGATAACAGAACAGATAAACAAATCCATGCCAGAAAACGGTGTGCCCGCAATCTCGCCAAGGCCGAGTGTTTGTTGCGTGAGCAAGAAAATCGCACCTGCGGACAACACGCCCGTGGCAATCAGACCTTTATAGAGCGCGCCCATGACATTCACAGAGCCTTTACCGAGGCGCACAAAGTAAGTACCGATGATAGAGGTAATGATACACACAGCCCCAATCGACATCGGATAGAGCGCAAGCGAGCCAATTCCTGCAAAGAGGATAGAGCCCAGCACCATCGTCGCGGCAATCGTCACGACATAAGTCTCAAAGAGGTCTGCCGCCATACCCGCACAATCACCAACATTGTCACCAACATTATCCGCAATCGTTGCCGGGTTGCGTGGGTCGTCTTCAGGGATACCTGCTTCGACCTTACCAACCAAATCGCCGCCCACGTCAGCCCCTTTGGTAAAGATACCGCCGCCCAGACGCGCGAAAACAGAGATAAGTGACGCGCCAAGTGAGAGGCTTACAAGCCCGTCAATCACGCCGCGCTCATCTGCGCCCATGGGCCCCGTCAGCATCATATAATAAACAGCAAGACCGAGGAGCGCGAGGCCCGCAACAAGCATGCCCGTAATCGCGCCCGCTTTGAAAGCTACGTTAAGGCCTGCACCAAGCGACTGACGCGAGGCTTCTGTTGTGCGTACATTGGCTTGGACTGAAACCAGCATGCCAACATAGCCCGCAATACCAGAGAGCACCGCCCCAATGATAAAGCCAACAGGCGCAATCATGTTTCGGAACAGTAGAAATAGCAAGATTGTGACGGCTACGCCAACAATCGCAATCGTTTTATATTGTTTGTTGAGATAGGCTTTCGCGCCTTCTTGAATCGCACCAGCGATTTCGTTCATGCGCTCATTCCCCGTGGACGCCTTCATCAGGCTGGCACGCGTAATCACGCCGTAGACCACAGCGAGCACGCCCGCTGCGATGATTAAATAAAGAGTCATAGTGAACTCCCCCATAATGTGAGCCGTTATAAATCGGCTTCTGTGTTATGAAGTTGGCCGCACTCTCAGGATTAAGCCGCCCAAAGGCCGCCAAACGGAGCACGCTTCCCCTCGCGATAATGAAGTTGGCCGTCAGAACTCCCCGTCCCAACGCTTCCCCTCGCGGTTAATGGATGGAGTTTTGCAAATTATGTGCCGAGGGGCAAGGGGGATGTTTTAAGATGCTCTGAATGAAACAAATAAAGAACATTTATAGACTTTTTGGGAATGTCATGCTAATTTGAGGCAAACCCAAAAATGATGTGAATATGACCAAGTACACCAAGACTCCTAAAATCGACTTAGATAGATTAGACAGTTACAGGCGAGCTAATGAGCGTATTTCAGTTGAAAAACCTAATCACAGCTCCCGTGTTAAATTACCACATGTGAAGACATCTCATCCTGTAAAGCTGCTAGAAGATGAGGATTCAGGGGATAGATTTCTGCTCTATGCAACAGAAGACGGAGTTAGAGCGGAATTTCAGTATAAAAACGATACGCTTTGGATGACCCAAGGACAAATTGCCGAATTTTTTGGCAAAGACAGGTCGTCAATAACTAGACACATCATTAATATTTTTAAAGAAGGCGAATTGGATGAAGCGAACAATGTGCAAAAAGTGCACATTGTTAATTCAAAGAAACCTGTCGCTATCTATAGCTTAGATATGGTGATTTCAGTCGGCTACCGCGTAACCCAGTCAAAGCAAGCCACGCTCCTTCGCAAATGGTCCACAACGACACTGGTGCAATTTGCGACATCAGGCTTTGTTGTTGACAAAAAAAGGCTCGCCCATCCTGACAGCTATAATCGCGTCATAGAACTTCGCGAAATTATTCGAGATATTCGAGCCTCTGAAGCAAACGTTTACCGCGAAATAAGACAAATCTGTACTATGTGCCAAGATTACGAAAGCGGTTCAAAGCAGGCGCGAAACTTCTACTCGGCGATGCAGAATAAGCTCCTATGGGCCATCGCGAGTAAAACGGCTGCCGAAATTATTGCGGCCCGTGCGAATGCGCATGCTCCAAATATGGGGCTACAAATTTGGCCAAATGAAAACATTCGAAAAGCTGATGTGAGTATCAGCCCACAACTATCTCTTTGAGCCAGAAATAAAAGAGAAGAATAGACTCACTGTCATGCTATTAGATTTTTTTGAGGATAGGCTAGACCTTGGAAAGTTAACAACCATGGGGCAGGCTGAGAACGAATTAAATAAATTCATCAAGTTTAATGACCGCGCACTTCTCAGTAATAAAGGCCGTATATCACACAAAAAAGCAAAAACGATTGCGGAAGAACAATATAAATTATTCAGTAATGCACGACGGTCCGAGCGAATAGCCAATCTAAACTAACAGAAATGAACCTAATCCCCCACAAAAGCTCCCATCAATTCCCGCACATCCACCTTTGCCCTCAACCGCGTGGCGAGCAGGAACATCCCGCCTAATTTGCGTTGGATGAAGACCGTCTCGGGTGGAGGGAGGTGCCAGAGGCTGCGCTCGCCAGCAAGTGGCATGGCGGCCTCTCTGATGCGCTCCGTTGTCGTGCTATCGCCGAAATTAAAGTCTCCGTCTTGTTTCAGAGGGGTTAGAATAATATCGATAATATCGAGCAGAGCTTCGCGCAGCTCATTAGATATATCAGGCGCGATAAAGCCGATGTCTTCGGCGGCCCTATAACAGGCCTCACGTGAGCCTGACAGCGCGGCCTCCATCAGGGCTTTGTAATGGGCGCTTATCTCGGTGCTGACTTCGCGGCACGCGCCGAAATCAAGCAGCACAATTTGATCGCTTTCCTCAACATAGCGGTAATTGGCAAAATTCGGATCTGTCTGCATCGCACCAAATTCAAATAGCTCGCGCAGGAGCAAAGTCATCAGCGCGCGGGTCACAGCATTGCGCGTCTCTTGCGGGGCCGCCTCTAAACTCTCAATCGGCACGCTCTCTATATAGGACATGGCGAGCACACGGTCAGAGGAGAGGGCCTCGTAATATGTCGGCACGATGAAATCTGAATGACCTTCGAGCAACTGCCCAAACAGCTCCATATAAGATGCCTCACGCAGATAATCCGCCTCTTGGTGGAGCTGCCGCCGCGCTTCTTCAATGAGCGGATCAACGTCCATCGTCTCAGGGATAAGCCCCGTCATTTTAATGAGCGCAGCCGCATTGTTAATATCGCTATCGATACTTTCGCGCACGCCAGGGTATTGGATTTTAATCGCGAGCACTTCACCGCTCGGCAGCTGTGCGCGTTGCACTTGCCCGATAGAGGCAGCGGCGATGGGGCGCGGCTCGAATGAATTAAACCGCGTCTGCCAGCCATCGCCCCATTCCGACTTGAGGACTTTCGTGAGCTGACTTGGCGGCATATGGCGCGCGTCAGAGCGGAGCACAGCCAGAATATCGGCAAGCTCTTTGGGGAGCAGGTCGCCACTATCCATCGAAATCATCTGCCCTATCTTCATGGCGGCCCCGCGCATATGCGCAAGCTGCTGCGTGACGCGGCGCGCGTTCTTGGGCGTGAGCATAAGATCCGTCAGAGCAGGGCGCTGCCCTGCCGCGAGGCGCTTGGCCCCGTCCGCCATGACATTGCCTGCCACGCCCGCCGCCATACCCCCAAAGCCGAGCAGGCGCGACACCCGCCCCGAAGGCACGCGACTTGCGCTCTTTTTATCATCTCGATTGCTCATACTCTCCTCAAGCCTTCCATCTGGCGTGTGCCTCACCCTACTCTTACGGCTGAGCTTGGCATAGCTATGTCTAAAACCGCGTTTATTGTGGCGAGGGGTGGCCTGATTACGGTCATTTTGACCACTTGCGTTTCACCGCGATTCCCCTAGATACTGCTGTCATGAGCAAAGAAAAAAAAACGTCTAATCTGCCACCTGTCGGCACGGCCGAATATCAAGAGCGCATCCGCAATTTCTCTATTGTGGCGCATATTGATCACGGAAAATCGACGCTGGCCGACCGCCTGATTCATTATACAGGCGGACTGTCTGACCGCGAGATGAGCGAGCAAGTGCTCGACAATATGGACATTGAAAAAGAGCGCGGCATCACAATTAAAGCGCAGACCGTGCGCCTTGAATATACTGCTGATGACGGCGACACTTACATTCTTAATCTGATGGACACGCCAGGTCACGTTGACTTTGCCTATGAGGTTTCGCGCTCGCTTTCGGCCTGTGAAGGGTCACTTTTGGTGGTCGATGCCTCCCAAGGGGTAGAAGCACAGACGCTCGCTAATGTTTATCAGGCGATAGACCACGACCACGAAATTGTGCCTGTGCTTAATAAAATTGATCTGCCTGCGGCGGAACCCGAACGTATTCGCCAACAGATTGAAGATGTTATCGGCCTTGACGCATCTGACGCGGTCCTCGCCTCCGCCAAATCAGGCATTGGCATAAAAGAAACACTTGAAGCCATTGTCACGCGCCTCCCTGCACCGACAGCAGGCGACCCAGACGCACCGCTTAAAGCGATGTTGGTCGATGCGTGGTATGACACCTATATGGGCGTGATTGTACTCTTTCGCGTCATTGAAGGCACACTAAAAAAAGGCATGCGCATCCGCACGATGAGCACGGGCGCGAGCTATGTCGTGGATAAGGCAGGCGTGTTCCTGCCTGCGCCAACAGATGTGGCCAGCATTGGCCCTGGCGAAGTCGGCTTCTTCACGGGCTCTATCAAAGAAGTCGCTGACGCAGCGGTCGGCGATACCATCACCGAGGATAAACGCCCGACAGAGGTCGCGCTGGACGGATTTAAGCCCGCGCAACCTGTTGTGTTCTGCGGCATCTTCCCTGTTGATGCAGCAGATTTCGAAGACCTTCGCTCAGCCATGGGACGTTTGCGACTTAATGATGCGAGCTTTAGTTTTGAGATGGAAACCTCCGCTGCGCTTGGCTTTGGCTTTCGTTGCGGCTTCCTCGGGCTTCTGCATCTTGAGATTATTCAAGAACGGCTTGAGCGCGAATTTGATCTTGACCTGATTACAACCGCACCCTCTGTGGTTTACACGCTTGCCATGAATGACGGTACGGAAATGCATCTGCACAACCCTGCTGATATGCCTGACATCATATCTATCGCCCATATCGAAGAACCGTGGATTAAATGCCAGATCATGAGCCCTGATGAATTTCTCGGCGGCATCTTAAAACTTTGCCAAGATCGCCGCGGAATACAGACGAACCTCTCCTATGTCGCGGGTCGGGCTATGGTCGAATATGAGCTGCCGCTTAATGAAGTTGTTTTCGATTTTTATGACAGGCTGAAATCCACGTCTAAAGGCTATGCCAGTTTTGATTATCAAGCGATTGGTACGCGCGAGGGCAATCTTGTGAAAATGAGCATTCTTGTGAACGGCGATCCCGTTGACGCGCTCTCTATGCTTGTCCACCGCGACCGCGCAGAGTCCCGTGGGCGTCAAATGTGTGAGCGCCTCAAAGACCTCATCCCGCGTCACCTGTTTAAGATTCCTGTTCAGGCCGCCATTGGCGGGCGCATCATTGCGCGCGAAACCATTGCCGCCATGCGTAAAGACGTGACGGCGAAATGTTATGGCGGTGACGCCTCTCGTAAACGCAAACTGCTCGATAAGCAGAAAAAAGGTAAGAAACGCATGCGCCAATTCGGTAGCGTCGAAATTCCGCAGGAGGCCTTCATCGCCGCCCTTAAGATGGACGATTAGAACGTTCTTTGCGTCTTAAATTGACCAAGCCTTTTAAAGCCAACACTCTTCGTTGGTTTTAAAAGTCTAAATAGCAAAAAACGTTCAACATCGAAAAATCATAGATTTTTTGATGTAGCGCATGACATAAAACCCCAGTTGCAAATCCCTATGCCCAACGCTATAGACCGCGTCCTAAGGTGAGGTGGCCGAGTGGTTTAAGGCGCACGCTTGGAAAGCGTGTTTAGGTTTGTAGCCTAACGTGGGTTCGAATCCCATCCTCACCTCCAGCGGCTCATGCGACCGCTTGGCGGTCTGCCTCGCGAAGCGAGGTTCGCATGAGTCTTTTTGCAGTTAAGCTCAATATCGTTGCAGCGGTCTAGCTTGCAAAGCAAGGTTCACGGGAATGTTTTTACGGTCAGCCGCGATCTTGCTTTTAAGCCTAAAGCCTTTCAATTAAAAAAATCGCCCAAGACGCAAAATACGTTGCCGCGAACCTCGCTTTGCTCGGCAGACCGCCAAGCGGTCGCGGCAACGCTACTTCAAAGTATAAACCACACCAATCCGCGTAATTGTGTCCGTCTTCTCGCGGCCCTCTGGCACAGTTGAGTGGTAATCCACGCGGTAGCTCGCGCGCGCCGCTAAATTTCCGAGCAGTTTTGACGTCAGTCCAACCTCATTCCAAACATAAGTGTCTGATTTAGAATAGGTGACTTCTGAATTATTATAAAAGGACACTTTATCGTTAATGTCCCAATCAAAATTAGACGCCCCGCGCAAACCCACTTCGCGCCGAGTGGGTTTATTTGCACCTTGTGGATCTTGGTAACGGTAACCTGCACCCGCCTCAATATCCCAGCCAATCGGATCAGGCATGATGAGTTTATAACCTAGCCCACCGCCAAAATAATAACCCTCTTCAAACGCGCCAAAATCATCAAAGAAATAATCGGCATTGCCAAAACTATAGAGGCGCTCGTTTATCTGGCGGTCAAGCTGATAGGCGGCACGCAAGCGTTGTTTGTTTTTCGCGCCTCTATTGCGGCCGTAATCATAATTACCTTTAAATTTATGCTTCCACCGGCCTTCGGTATTGGCAAGCTTGAGACCAATCCCGATGTCTTCTGTTTCTGTATTGCCTGTCGTGCGAGAGCCTGATGCCGACGCTTCGCCTTTCCAGCCTTCGATAAGGCCAAATCGGTTTTTTGAAGCGGCGGGAGCAGAGACCGAAGACGCCGCATTTTGTGATGTTTGAGCAAACGTCAGCGAGCTTGGGCCTAAGAGGGCGACGCTCAAAATAATGCGGAAACATAACATAATAGGTCTAGGGTAAAACATACAACACTTTTGCTTATCGTTATTCGCATACTTGCAAAAGAAAAAATTAAATGCTCCTGACTAGCAAAAATATAGCCCGCCCCGAAAAGAGGCGAGCTATAATAACTTAACAAACGAGTCCAGCTTCTTACTTAAGAGTGTAAACAACGCCTACGCGGCTGATTGTGTCTGTCTTCTTCCGGCCTGCTGGTACGTCAGAGTGGGTATCAACACGGAAACTTGCGCGCGCCGCCAAATTACCCATAAGCTGCGCTGTGATGCCTGTTTCATTCCAGATATAAGTATCAGAACTTGAGTAAATCAGCTCAGAATTATTATAAAGCGAAACATTATCGTTAAAAACATAATCCATATTCGAGGCAAGACGACCCGCAAGTTCTTCTGTCGTAACGGGTACAATTTCTTGCGTTTTTTGATTGCGGAAACCAAGGCCAGCTTCAACATCCCACTTAAACGGGTCGGGCAACACCAGTTTATAACCAAGACCTGCGCCTACAAAATAGCCTGATTCAAAAGCACCGAAGTCATCTTGGAAATAGTCCGCATTGCCGTAAGCATAGAGACGTTCATTAATGTCGCGATCAATTTGATAGCCAAGCACAAAACGCTGCTTATCCTTCACACCTGATGTTTTGCCGTAATCGACAGACGCATTAAATTTATGCCGCCAAACATCGTCTGATTTAACAAGATTCAATCCAAGTCCAACGTCTGTTGTCTCAGTATTCCCTGTCGTTTTTGACCCCGTTAAGCCGGCCTCACCTGTCCAACCGTCAGCAATACCTGCAAAAGCGGGTGAAGCCAAACCAAACGCTAGCGTAGTAGCCGCCAATGTTGCTTTTAAGAAATGTGTCATAAATGACTCCTATAAAATTTCATCGCCCCAAGATGCGCGCTATAGTTATTTTTGAGTTTACGGAAGATGAACAGAACTGCTTAAAAAAGAATGTTGCGACATGTTCATCTTATGGATATAATAGCAAATAGCCTTCCCAAGGACGCTGCACCGCGTTAAAGGCTGGTTATGGCTAAAACAGCACTTATCACAGGCATAACAGGTCAAGACGGCGCCTATCTTGCACGGCTTCTTCTCTCCAAAGGCTATATCGTGCACGGCATAAAGCGGCGCAGTAGCAGCTTTAATACGGCGCGCATTGACGGCCTTTACCAAGACCCGCATGAGCCTGATCCGAAATTATTTCTGCACTACGGCGACCTGACCGATGCCACCAACCTTATTCGTATTGTCCAAGACGTGCGGCCAGATGAGCTTTATAATCTCGGCGCACAGTCGCATGTGCAAGTGAGTTTCGAGACGCCAGAATATACGGCAAATTCCGACGCGCTCGGCACGCTGCGTCTGCTCGAAGCGCTCCGTATTACAGGCCAGGCAGAAAGCTGCCGCTTCTATCAAGCCAGCACATCTGAGCTTTACGGCAAGGTTGTGGAAACACCGCAATCCGAGACAACGCCCTTTTATCCGCGCAGCCCTTACGCCGCGGCGAAGGCTTATGCATTTTACATCACGGTAAATTATCGCGAGGCTTACGGCATTCACGCCACAAACGGCATATTATTTAATCACGAAAGCCCCATGCGCGGGGAGACATTTGTGACACGCAAAATTACACGCGCCGTCGCCGCTATTCATCACGGGCTGCAAGACAAGCTCTATTTAGGTAACCTTGAGGCTAAGCGCGATTGGGGGCATGCACGCGACTATGTCGAAGGCATGTGGCGGATTGTGCAGCATCAGGAGCCGCAAGATTTCGTCCTCGGCACTGGCGAAATGCACAGTGTGCGCGAATTTGTTGAGCGCAGTTTTGCCGCCGTTGATATCATAATTGATTGGACAGGCGAGGGGACAGAAGAAATTGGGCGCAACGCCCAAACGGGTCAAACGCTTGTCGAAATAGACCCCCGCTATTTCCGTCCAACAGAAGTTGAAAACTTGCTGGCTGATACCTCCAAAGCCAAACGTCTTTTAGGGTGGGAAGCCAGTACATCTTTCGAGGCGCTAGTGGATGAAATGATGGCCTCTGACCTGATTGAGATTCCCAAAGAGCGCGCGCCACATGGGTGAGACGGCACTTGCGGGAAAACGTGTCTGGGTCGCAGGCCACAAAGGCATGGTCGGACAAGCGCTTATACGCAGGCTAGCGCGCGAGAACATCAGTACATTTCTCACCGCATCGCGGGCGGAGCTTGATCTGACTCACCAAGCCGCTGTAAACGCGTGGATGGCGGCGCAAAAGCCTGACCTTATTTTTCTCGCGGCCGCCAAGGTCGGGGGCATTGTTGCAAATCGTGACGCGCCTGCAGATTTCCTATTCGAAAATCTTGCTATCGCTCAAAACATCATTGACGCCGCGCATAAAAATAAGACCGAGAAATTACTCTTCCTTGGCTCGTCTTGCATTTATCCCAAATTCGCGCCGCAACCTATTTCCGAAGACGCGCTTTTGACGGGGCCGCTCGAGCCCACCAATGAAGCCTATGCGCTTGCTAAAATTGCTGGCCTCAAACTTTGCTCCGCTTACAAACAACAATATGGTGATAACTTTATTTCAGCCATGCCAACCAATCTTTACGGCCCAGGCGATAGCTATGACTTGCAAAACTCTCACGTCATTCCCGCACTCATTATGAAAGCTCACGCCGCGAAACAGGCGGGCGACAAATCAATGGAGATTTGGGGTACAGGCAAGGCGAGGCGTGAATTTTTACATGTTGATGATTGCGCTGATGGGCTTGTGCATTTCATGAAGCATTATGACGGCGAGACGGCGGTTAATCTCGGTACAGGCAAGGACATGACCATCACAGACACCGCCAAGGCCGTTATGGAGGTCGTCAGCTTTGAGGGTGAGCTTACCTATGACACATCCAAGCCTGTCGGTACGCCGCGCAAGCAACTGGATACCTCACTCATGCAAAGCCTCGGGTGGAGTCCAAAAATTAAATTCAAAGACGGACTCGTAAGTGCTTATGCTGATTTTCTGGCGCGCGTCTCATGAACTATGATGTTGTCATCATTGGCGCGGGTGCGGCAGGTCTTATGTGCGGCGCGAAAGCGGGCGCGCGCGGACGGCGTGTTGTTATAATTGACCATGCTGAAAAAGCGGGCGAGAAGATTCGCATCTCTGGCGGCGGGCGTTGTAACTTCACCAATCTCTATTGCGGGCCTGATAATTTTATTAGCCAAAATCCGCATTTCGCAAAATCCGCTTTGTCACGATATAGCGTTTATGACTTTATCGACTTAGTCGAGAGCTACGGCATTAAGTGGCACGAA
>CALLME010000301.1 GCA_938007945.1 uncultured Caulobacterales bacterium | reverse complement strand
ACCGATTGCGCGAGTATGGCGAGCCGCCCGTAGCCCTTATCTCCGACCTGCGCGACGACGCGCTCGGCCACTTCTTTCTGGAACATTAGCACGGCGCGCGACCAAAAAATCGGCTCAGTCGTCAACCAATTGGTGAGCATCTTCGTGCCCACATTATAGGGCAGATTAGCGGCAATTTTGATGTCTCCAGATGCTTCTGACGGCATATCGACCTTAAGCGCGTCACCGTTAATCACGCGAAGTTCACCGTCTGCGGCCGCGCCAATATCGGCGAGGGGGGGCAAGAAACGCTCGTCCATTTCAATAGCGATGACAGACTCCGCGCCTGCCTTAAAAAGGGAACGCGTTAGCCCGCCTGGGCCTGGGCCGACCTCAAATACGGTTACGCCGACTAAAGGCGTTGTGAGTCGGGCAATCTTGTCCGTGATATTCATATCAAGCAGGAAATGTTGCCCAAGCTTCTTATTGGCGTAGAGGTGATATTGCTTCACGACTTCTGTCAGTGTCGGTAGATCACCCAACATGGTGGGCTCGTGTATCAGCAATTTTGCGCGCTGCTTTAATGGCGGCAATCAGGCTATCGGCCCGCGCGGACCCTTGGCCCGCAATGTTAAATGCTGTCCCGTGGTCAGGCGAGGTGCGCACAATCGGCAAGCCAAGCGTGATATTTACCCCGCCGTGAAAATCAATCGTTTTAACGGGGATAAGCCCTTGATCATGATACATAGCGAGCACAGCGTCATAGCCTTTGCGTGCCTCGGCATGGAATAGCGTATCGGCGGGTTGTGCGTCCGTCACGTTAATGCCCATGTCGCGTAATTCTGTCGCCGCGGGGTTGATAATCTCGATTTCTTGACGCCCCAACGCCCCGCCTTCGCCCGCGTGTGGATTGAGACCTGTGAGGGCGATGCGCGGTTTTGCGATGCCAAAATCTTCGATTAGCGCGTGATGTAGCACCTTGGCATTGTCGATAATTTTATCGGCTGAAAGCTGCGTAATCGCGTCTTGTAGGGACAAGTGGACGGTCGCAAGTGCCACGCTCAAGCCGCCTGCGGAGAGCATCATAACGGGGCCACGCGGGCCGAGTTGCGGCGCGGATTTTGTCAGCTCGCCAAGATATTCTGTATGACCAGCATGGCTGAACCCCGCGCGGTAAAGCACTTCTTTTGAGATAGGGTTTGTCACAAGCCCCGCCGCTTCACCCGACAGGCAAAGCGCAACACCCCGCGCAATAGAGTCGGTCACGAAATCAGCCTGCGTAGCAGACGGCTCGCCAGGTGTAACTGTGCCCGTGCGACCTTGGTCAATGACGGGCAGGGCGATGCCAAAAACTTTGGCACTCTGTTCCAGCGTGGTAACGGCAAGCGGCCCGCCCATGCCGAGGCGTTTGGCTGCGTCTTCCATGACGGAAAGCGGGGCTATGACGGCGAAAGTAAGGTCTGGAGTGTCTTTCAGCGTGGCCCAAGCTTTGAGTGTGATTTCAGGGCCAATTCCCGCAGGATCACCCATGCTGAGCACGAGAGGTCGGCGAGATAAGGGGTGAGTTAAGGCGGTTATAGTGCTGCCTAGCGCATCATAATGGTCGCTTGGCGGCGCAGGTCACGTAGGTGACGCTTTGACGCTTGCGCGAGTTGCTTATCCATCAGGCGTTCTTCGATCTCTGTACGCGTTGGGATATTTGATCCCGTTACGTTACGCTCACACACCATCAGAGCAACAGCGCCCGCAGGTGTCGAGATGGGATCAGACAATTCATTTACGCCTGTCGACGCGAGTACAGCCGTGATTTCGTCGCTCATATCAGAGCCTTTGACTTCGCCCATGTCCGCCGTTTTCAAACCGTCAACCTCTTTGATGTCATCTTCAAGGGTTTTGCAGCTATTGAGAGACGGCTTAAGCGCGGTCAGTTTTTCGGACGCTGCCTCAAGAGCTGCTTCGTCATCGGCGGGCAGGTTGACTTGCTTTAGCTTATAAACAGTTTCAGAGGTCGAAACGCGTTCGTCAATCTTGGCGACCACGTATACACCACCTGGCACTTGAATAGGATCAGACACTTCGCCTTTGCCCATTGTCGCAAGAACGGCGTCCACTTCGGGGCGAAGTTCGCCTTCACGGACCCAACCGACATCGCCGCCTTTGGCCGCAGATGGGGCAGATGAGAATTGCTGCGCGAGAAGCGTGAAGGGCGCGCCTTGCTGCGCTTGAATTTTCATCGCGCGTCCGCCTTCCATCGCGCCGTCCATGCCGCCGACTTCTGGTGTCGCTTCAATATAGATTTCCGCAACACGGATAGAGGGTTGTTCTGCGTTGAGTGTTTGGCGCGCAAGATTTTCGTCAATCTGAGCGTCACTGATACGAATGCGCGAGCCATAAAGTCCGTTAACAATGCGCTGCCACGCAATCTCTGAACGAACTTGGTCTCGTAGCGTGTTGATAGAAATACCTGCTTGGGCGAGTTGCTGCGCGACTTCGTTGGGGTCAAGACCGTTACGACCAATCAGGCGCGCGACAGAGCGGTTAACTTCGGCGTCTGAGATCGTTTGTTCAAACTTTGTGCTTTCTTGAAGTTGGATATGCTCATCAATCAGGTTGCGAAGCGCGGTCTGTTGCAGACGCGCCAACGTTGCCTCGTCACGTTCTGCGCCAGTCGTCGCGAGCATGAAAAGAACACGCTGTTGCAAATCGTGTGTTGTGATGATGTCATCATTGACCACAGCGGCTATGCCGTGGCTGAAGGGGCTTTGCTGGGCGGTCGCCTGTCCGCAGATTGCGGTTCCCATGACTGCTGAGAGCAGAAGAGATTTAAAAAAACTGTTGCGTGTCATGACAAGAATCCGTTGTTCCGAGCCTGTATAGCTGATTTGCGCGCCAAGGCAATAAATGCCAGCAGCTTTTAACTTAGACGTTTTCAGCGCTAAAAAAGATTAAATTTCGGTCAGTCTACAGTTGATTATCCATCCTCGAGCCGCGCGAGATAAGCAAGGCCCAGCAGCAGCACAAGCAACGGCACAGTCCAACTTGCCGTAACGATAGACAGGGCTTGTGATTGCCCAAAGGCGGAAATGAGATTGTTAAAGAAATAGACGAAAAATCCTGTTGCCGCGCCTATGAGCATCAGACCTATTACCCCACCAGAACGGACATTGCCCATCGACACGGCGGCCGCCACGATGGTGAGGCCGATGAGCGTGAGGGGTAGAGACAGGAGCTTGTGCCATTGCAGACGAAACCCAACTGACGAAAACCCGGCATTTTGCGCAGCTTTAATCTTGGACGGGAGGTTCCAAAATGCCGCTTTGCGCACGATTTTTCTGTGTTCTCGTAAGTCAGCGAGGCTTAGCTGCGTCGGAAGAGACACAGTCAAGCTACGTTCGGTTCTGTTTTCAAGATCATTTTTTGTGACGTCGGACAGCGTCCAATATCCGCGCGGCGATAATTTGGCCATTTTCGCATCCAGCCTGTGAGAATAGCTTGTGTTGCCATCAATGCCGTCCTCGACGCTGTAATAATAAAAGGTTACGTCAGTCAGTGTAGATGGTTTTGCGGGTGAACGTTTGCCGTGAACCACAACTTGCTGTCCATCTATCCCTTCGCGGAGCCAGACGTCCTCTGTTGTCAAGATTGAAGGGGTTGGGCCACTCTCGTTTTGTGCGGCCTCTATAAGAATGGCTTGATATTTCGCCATTGACCGCGCGGCGAGGGGATTAAAGACGGTCGCCCAAATAATCCCGATAAGCGCGCTCACCCATATGGCGGGCCAGAGGAAGCGCCACGCGGACAGTCCCGACGCGCGCAACACAACAAGTTCACTACGCTTATTCAGGCCGTATAGCGCGCCCATAACGCCAAAAAGTACAATAAAGGGTATGGTTTCTTCAATGAGTTGCGGAATTTTTAGCAAGGTAAGCCCTGCAATCTGGACGAGGCTAAATGCGCCGTCATCGCCAATATTACGTGTGGCCTCGACAAAATCGACAAGCAAAATAATTGACGTCACGATAACAAAGGCGAGCGCAATGCCGCGAAAGACGCGTCGCGCGATATAGCGAGAGACAAGCGTCATACGGGGGCCTCCCGATGGGAATAGGCAGTGTCAATTTTGACTTTTTTAAGCTTTTTTGATCCGCCTTCCTTCAAGATCATAAACCCGCAAATTAGACTGATAGCTATGGGCAGGGCGTATTGCGCGGGATTTAGGGCTGCGTCACTCTCTGCGGCAGCCGTGAGGGCAAAGCCGCCCAGCCTAGCGACAAATCCTGTAATAGCACAAAGCGCAATTTTACGGCCATAGCCCATACGTTGATATTCTCCACGAGTGAGAAAGGCGAGGGCGAGCAGGGTGAGCGCGATGTTGTAAATCGGCGCAGACAGCCGCGCATGTCCCTCGGCGAGGAGTTTGCGGTAGCCCTTCTTATTTGCTCGCTCTCTGTCCGTGGGGCGGAGCAACTCGTGCAGATATCGGTCAGATGTCTTGAGCCGTAAGACAGGATCCATCGCCATAATATCGGTGAGGTCAATGGTGTGGGTTTCAAACTCGATAATATCCAAAGTCCCCGTCGGATTGAGCGTTTGGATATTACCGTCTTTGAGCGCAAGGAGCGTGCGGTCACCAAATTTCGTAATTTGCCCTGATTTTGCAGAATGAGTCATTGGCTCAATCGTACTTCTGGCGTCATAAATCAGCACGTCCACCATATCACCAGAGGATTTAATCTCGCGCGCATAGACTGTCACACCTGTAGCGGGGCGAATAAATTCCCCTGGCCGCAGCATTTGCGCGGCGATGTCAGTGCGAACGCTTAACAGTTCGGCCCGCATTGCGCGGAAAGATGTCGGCTGAACCCAAAGGTTAATAAAGATGTGCAGGATAAAAGCGTAAGTCGCGAGGCGCAGGAGTGGGCTACCTATCTGCGCAGGGCTCATCCCTGAGGCTTTGGCGACAACAAGTTCGCTATCAATATTGAGACGGTTCACGGCAAATATAATCGCCATGAACACGGCGAGCGGCATGATGATAGACACGAGCTGTGGCAGGGCGAGAAAGGTAACTTTGAGGAAAACAAAAGCCGATTGACGGTTCTCCACAATCAAATCAATCGTCGAAAGGCTTTGCGTCAGTAAAGCAAGCGTCGCGAGCGCGGAGAGCGAAATTACAAGCGGCCAAAAAGCTTGGCTGCGGAAATAGCGCTGCAACAGAGTCATGCGGTTAATTTAGCCTCGATTTTGGGATGTTGGCAGTCCTCAATTAATTGTGACAATTTTGTCTTTTCCTATGATTACTCTTCTAATCACATCGCGCATAGTTTACCACTCGGCAAAACATTATTTATCGCAATGCGCGCGACTTTCTTTTGGAGATAAACATGGCTGA
>CALLME010000300.1 GCA_938007945.1 uncultured Caulobacterales bacterium | reverse complement strand
GACTTATTCTACGGCTGAACCGATATTCCATTTCGCTAATAACCCTGATGTTATCAAAGGTCTTACGACAGCTGAAAGTGCGGATAATGTACGTGCCGCCTATAAATGGACAGCGCTGCATTACGGACTGACGCCTTGGGCGTGCTACGGCATTGTCGGCATGGCTCTGGGATATTTTTCCTATAATCGCAAAATGCCATTATCCTTTCGTTCAGTTTTGAAGCCTTTGTTCGGCAAGTCGCTTGAGGGCGCACTGGGGAACGTAGTCGATATTGTTGCCATCCTCGCAACTGTTATCGGTGTAGGCGTGACGATTGGGTACGGCGTCTCTCAATTTGCTTCGGGCGTTTTTAACATCACAGGTTTTGACTGGATTAGCGAAGCGGATGGTAAACCCACATTGCTCGCGCAAATTATCGCGCTTGTCATTATTATTGGCGCATCCGTCATGTCAGCTATAACAGGCGTGGATAAAGGCATTAAATGGCTGTCCAATATCAACATAGGATTATCGTTTTTCTTGCTCGCCTTCTTCGCGGTCTTTGGCGCGACACTCTTTGCCTTTAAGCAGTTTTTCGTCACGCTTTGGGATTACTTTTTAGCGCTCCCCGCCATGTCATTCACAGTGTGGACGGAGGGACCTTTGGCAGATTGGCAAGCCAGCTGGTCAATATTCTATTGGGCTTGGTGGATAGCCTTCGCGCCATTTGTTGGACTGTTCCTCGCACGTGTATCCAAGGGCCGCACAATTCGGGAATATGTGTTCGGCGCAATGTTTATTCCTGCCGCTATGGGCCTGACGTGGTGCGTGCTGGTGGGTGGCACCGCGATTAGTCTAGAGCTTTCGGGTATTGCTAATGGTGCCATCGTCAATGCCGATATCTCCATGCAGCTTTTTGCGACTATCAACCTAATTTTGTCACCTATCATGGCGAAGCTCATGTCATTCATTATTGTGATTTTGCTGTTGACCTACCTTGTGACGTCAGCGGACTCGGCCATACTTGTGATTAATACAATAGCCTCTGCGGGTAACCGCGCAATATCGCGGACGCGGCATATTATTATCTGGGGGCTGATATTTATTGCTGTTGTCGCGACGCTTTTGATTGCAGGCGGTATGGGAGCGTTGCGCTCAGCGATGATTTTTGGCGCATTGCCATTCTCACTTGTAATGGCTTTAATGACGATATCGCTTCTCAAATCACTGTTCTGGACGCACCGCAATGAAGTGCAGACCTCCGACACCGTGATCGGAAATACAAAAGCCCCAGAACACTAGCTTTTTGTAAAGGGCAAGGCGCATATTTCTGCCGCGCGGACACCACCCGTTTCCGTATGCACGCTGACTTGCGTGCCGTCATCCCAGTGAGTGTTAGCGACCATGCAGATGGCGATGTTGGTGCCCAAATCAGGCGACCAGGCCGCAGAACTCACTTGCCCAATTGGCGCGCCGTCCGCGTGAATAGGCCACGTCGTTGCGCAGGGCGGAAGGGGATTGCCCGCAATCCTCAGTCCGCGAATTTGTTGTTTCGGGCCATTTTCAAGTTCTTTTTGTAACATATCTGCACCGACACAGTCTTGAGCCGCCGGACCTTTGCAGAATTTGCCGAGGCCAGCTTCGTAAGGTGTGTTGGCATTCGTCATGTCATTGCCATAAGATAGTAGCCCGCCCTCTATACGCTCAATCAGGTTAGGGCAGCCCGCACGGACATTAAGGTCTTTGCCTGCCTTAAAAAGCGCGTCCCATAATGGTTCGCCGTACTCAGTACCCTCAACATAAATTTCAAACCCGCCTTGGACGGAAAAGCCAGATCGCGCGACGGTAAATTGCGTGTCCATAAAATCAATTTTGCGATGTCTAAAGAATTTCAAATTGACAATGTCATCGCCGAAAACGCGCGCCATTAAGTCATTTGATTTTGGACCTTGTATCGCAAGCGGTGACACGTCGGGTTCATGCATAACTACGTTTAAGTCGCGCCCCGTTGCGAGGCCTTTGATCCAAAACATAAGATCTGAGTCCGCTAGAGATATCCACCAACGATTTGCGTTGTGCTTTACCGCTACTGGATCGTTAAGCATCCCTCCCTGACGGTCCACAACTGGGAGGTAGTAACACTGATCATCGCTCATTTTTTTCAAGTTGCGCGGGGTGAGCATTTGCACGAGCTTTGATGCGTCTGGGCCGTTTATCTCAACCTGGCGTTGGCAGGAAACGTCCCAGATTTGAACATGCTTTTTGAGGTGGTGGTAATCCGCTTCTATACTTTCAAATACGGTCGGGAGGAGCATGTGATTGTAAACCGTATAGGCTTTGACGCCGTGCTCGGTATTTTTTCGGGTGAAAGGTGTGTTTCGTATGCGCCGAGAAATCGACAGAGCAGGGGGCATTGAAGCAGTTGTCACATAGGTCTCCGTCACAACGAAAATGTTCTTAAAAGCTATATTTTGGCTTTGTGATTTGTCTAGTGGATTTGTGTGTCTCATTAGACTTATTAATTAGCTTTATCCTCTAACTCCACGGGAACGGGCTGTTGGATGTGGGGTGTAGTTCGCCTTCTGCGTAGCGGGAATATCTGAACGGTTTCAACAATTCCGATGTTTGCCCTAGGATGTGCTGGGCGACCAATTTACCCACGCCAATCATCTTATAGCCGTGGTTTGAATCGGCGAGAATATAGGCGTTTTCACAAAACTCATCAAAGACAGGAAAGCTGTCTGGCGTAAAGCAACCGACGCCACCTGACGGTTCTTTGTGATAGGCGCCCATCTGCCCTTCGAAACGCTTATGGCAATGGGCGAGAGCGCTAACCCACATATGCGCAAATTCTGGCGAGCTAATCCATTCGGGCGAGGCGGGACCATAGGGGTCTATGTCGAGCTCTTCGGCTGGCGTTGTGACGGGGTAGGGCATTGCACCGCCTTGGATGCCGCCAAAGTGGAAGTCTGGCTTATAATACAGGCCCCAAATATTGCCTTCATCCTCGATAACGGAGCCGTCCATGACTGATTTCAGCGTGGCATCTGTATCAACGTGCATGACAGGCGGTTGAGAGCCGTCATTGGTTTTAAACAGGCTAGGATCGACGTTCAGCACGCCTTCTTCAAGCTGCCAATAGGTCCACATGTCGATGCCGTCATGTAATATGCCGTCTTTGCCTTTTATAGAAACGGTCTTGGGAAGATCTAGCATATTCCAGAAATCACGCACCCAAGGGCCTGCACCAATCACGACATAATCACATTCAATATCTCCTTTATTCGTATGCACCGCACGTATTGCTGAGCTTGCGCCATTTGCGCGCGAAAAGCCTGTGACTTGGACACCCGTGATGATGCGCACACCCTCGGCCTCCGCTTTACCAGCCAGTCCGTACATGGCTTTGGTGTTATTGGCATACCCGCCGCGTTTCTCGTGAAGGACAGAGGTGATATTTTCAGCCTGCCAGTCGTGATAAATATCTTTCATATAGTCGTGGCAGTCGGATTTGCCCTCAACCAGCGTGCTTTCATAGCCGATGGCTTTTTGTTGACCGTAAATATCGGCGATGTCTTCATGCATGCTTTCGCAGGAAATCTGCATATAGCCGACGGGGTGATAGGAATAGGCCTCCATATCTGACTCCCACACATTGACAGAATGGGCCATAAGTTCACGCATGGCGGGCTGGTAATAATTATTGCGGACGACACCGCAAGCAATGCCAGATGCGCCAGAGGCGATGCCGCCTTTATCTACGATGATAATATCCGCGCCTGAGCCTTTTCCTTCGGCTTTGAGTGCGGCCGCGAGATGATAAGCCGTTGAAAGGCCGTGCACGCCAGCGCCAATGATAACGTATTTTGATGAGGTCGGAAATGCCATGAAAGTCTCCTATGCCACTTGCGTAACGCGGGGACTGGGCTGTCACAATCAAAGTCGTTTCAAATCACTCAAAATTATCGCCTTTCATTATAGAAAGTGATGATGAGGCCGAGAAAAGCAAAGAATTTATGTTATTTCCGCTTTTCACTTAACTCTTTCTAATGGTAGAGGAAAAAGTAGGGCGGCAGAAAATACGATTCTGGGGTAACTGACGTGAAAATTCCAAATAATTTTGACCTGCGCTCATTGCAGGTATTTGTTATTACAGCCGACCAAGGGGGTATGACGCAAAGCGCTAAAGTGCTGCGCATGACGCAATCCGCTGTTTCTCAGATTATTGCTGGATTAGAAGACGCTGTGGGCGTGAAACTTTTTGACCGCTCTGTACGGCCGATTGTCCTGACGTCTGCGGGACGTATTTTGCTCGAACGTGGGCGTCATATCCTACGTGAAACGAAAGAAGCTTTCCGCGAAACCCGCACTCTAGAGCGTCGTCGTTTGGCGTCGCTGACGATTGCTATGACAGATAGTATGTCGGCAGTGCTTGGCTCTCATCTTTATGAGACGATGAATGACGTCTCTAGCTACTGGCGGTTTTGGAGCGGACTGTCACCTTACCACCGCGACGAATTTTTATCCCATAATATCGATATAATTATTACCTCTGGTGACGTGATGGAAGACGTGGCGGGGCTGTCACGTTACAAAGTCATCCAAGAGCCCTATCTCCTTATTTTTCCAAAGGATTATAAGGGGCCACGCGAGTTGACGGCGGATAATCATACGCTGCCGTTTCTGCGTATTTCGATGCGATCAGCTATGGGGCTCAGGATTGAGCGACAACTCAATCGTCTGCGGCTGAAATTTCCTGAACTCGCCGAATTTGACCGCGCGCCAGCCCATAGCCTCGCCGTCGCGAAAGGCTTGGGGTGGGGCATAACCACACCAATGTGTTTGTTGGAAAGCCCACACCTTGTTGAGCATTTAGACGTCTATCCCATCTCGCGCGGCAGTTTCAGCCGTCACTTTGATTTGATATCGCGCGAAGATAATTTGGGTGATGTGCCGGAACGCATAGCGAAAGAATCACGCCGAATTCTGCTTAAGCACTGCATGCCGTCGCTTTATCCTCAAGTCCCCTGGTTAGAGAAGGCGATGAAAGTCAACGAGGATGAGGCTGTCGCTCAGGTCTCATAAATTTGTGCTTATACTGCGATGTAAAAATAGCTTATCGGCGAATTAATAGCTTGTTTTTACGCGCGTGAATATTCAAATTTCTAATATGCATTTGGACGACGTTTTACAGCCTATTGAGACGGCAAGAGGACTGCCAAACGCGCATTATATTTCGCCAGAAATATATGCGCGCGAAAAAGATATTCTCTTTTTCAAAAACTGGTCAGCCATTGCCTTTGAAGGTGACGTGCCCAAAGCGGGTGATAGTTTTCCTATAGATTTCATGGGGATGCCGTTACTTCTTGTGAGAGACAAAGGCGGCGAAGTGAACGTCTTTCAAAACACCTGTCGTCACCGCGGTATGATTTTGGTGGATAAGCCAACCCATCTGAAAGGCCCTATCAGATGCCCCTATCATAGCTGGTGTTATGATCACGGCGGCGAGTTAGTGCGCACCCCCTATGTCGGCGGCGTGAACAAGGATAGCCATGATGCGCTTGATCCGTCTGAACTCAGCCTATTTAAAATCCGTAGCCATATTTGGCACGGCGTTGTGTTCGTGAATATTTCAGGCGATGCGGAAAACTTTGATGTCGCGCACGCCGATATGCTCTCGCGATGGGCGGAATTTGACCAGCCTTTTCATATAGGCGGGGACGCAAGTCGCAATGAGATGACAGTTAAAACGAATTGGAAGCTTGCGATTGAGAATTACTGCGAGTCCTATCACCTGCCTTGGATACATCCTGAACTAAACGAAATCTCCCCAATTGATGTGCATTACGATATTTACGATAGCGCTAATTTTTCAGGGCAAGGGAGTCGTAATTATCGTCAGTTAAAGGATGAAAACGGTCGCGTCTTTCCAGATTTCAAAAATATCTCAGACAAATGGGATAGAACGGGTGAATATATCTCCTATTTTCCAAATCTTTTACTCGGAGTGCATCGCGATCACGCGCTTGCGATGATACTTTTGCCGCAAGGTCCAGAAGAAACGCTTGAGCGGATGGCGATGTTTTACGCCGAAGACCTCGATACGCCAGATTGGCAGGGTATGCTACGTGAGAATGCACGCATTTGGACCAATATTTTCAACGAAGATTTAGGTGTTGTCGAAGGTATGCAGAAAGGGCGTCACGGCCCGTTCTTTGACGGTGGTAAATTCTCACCAGTGATGGACAATCCAACCCATGTTTTTCACAAATGGGTCGCCCGTCATATGCAGGCTGCTGAATAGCTTATATTTCAAAACCTTATGATGCGCGCTCGCCCTTGTTTTATGCGCAAATCTCGCAATACCAAAATATGAGTTGCGCCCCGTTTTTTGCGCTTTAGGGTTAGTTATGGTCACGCTTTTAAATACTGTTGAGGACAAGGTCGCGCGAGACATCTGTCGCGATTACGCCGACGCTCCCGACTCATTGTTGGAAATACTGCATGAGGTGCAACATAAGCACGGGCATCTGACCGATGAAGCGTTACGGACGATTGCTCAAGCGCTTAATATTTCACGTGCTGAAATCCACGGTGTGGTCAGTTTTTATCATGACTATAAACGCGAGGTGGGGGCTAAACTCACATTCAAAATTTGTCGCGCGGAAGCCTGCCAAGCCGTTGGCGCGAAAGAGTTGATTGCTGAAGCCGAAAAGGCGTTCGGAACGAAGCTTGACGCGAGCGCGAAAGATGTCGCCTTGGAAGCGGCCTATTGCCTCGGAAATTGCGCGCTAGGCCCCGCAGTTTTGGTCGATGATAACCTCTATGGTCGTGTGGATGTAACCAAGCTTCAAGAGATTGTGGCACGTTATAAGGCAAAAACATCATGAGCGTGAAAGTCTATATCCCGTGTGATGCGGCAGCATTATCCGTCGGCGCGGATGCTGTGGCAGAGGCCATTGCCGCAAAAGGCGGAGACGACGTCACTATCATCAGAAACGGCTCCCGCGGCATGTTGTGGCTCGAGCCATTGGTGGAAGTTGAAACGCCTGAGGGGCGCGTCGCTTACGGGCCTGTTAGCGCGTCTGATGTGAACGACTTATTTGCGAGTGATTTCCTCAGCGGTGCTTTGCATGATCTTAGTCACGGCCTCACGGAAGACATTCCATATTTTGCCAAACAAGAGCGGCTGACCTTTGCGCGCGTCGGCGTAATTGATTGCTTAAATCTAGATGACTACGCCGCGCATGGCGGGCTTGTCGGGCTCAAGAAAGCCCTAGAGATGTCGGCAGAGAGTATCGTTGATGAGGTGCTGCAATCATGCTTGCGTGGGCGCGGCGGTGCGGGCTTCCCGACAGGCATTAAATGGAAAACCGCGCTCGCCCAAACCGAGCCACAGAAATATATCTGCGCCAATGCCGATGAAGGCGATAGCGGCACATTTGCGGATCGAATGCTGATGGAAGGCGACCCGTTCTGCTTGATTGAAGGTATGATTATCGGGGGGCGCGCGATTGGGGCGGACACGGGTTATATCTATATCCGCTCTGAATATCCGCATGCGATTAAGACAATGCGGCGCGCTGTAAATATAATGGAAGACGCGGGCTGGCTCGGAACGAATATCAAAGGCAGCGGCACAGATTTTAACCTCATCATCCGTGTGGGGGCGGGCGCTTATATCTGCGGTGAAGAAAGCTCTATGCTTGAATCTATTGAAGGCAAGCGCGGGCAGGTTAAGGTTAAGCCACCCATCCCCGCCATTAGCGGTCTATTTGGTAAGCCAACAATCGTGAATAACGTCCTGACCCTC
>CALLME010000299.1 GCA_938007945.1 uncultured Caulobacterales bacterium | reverse complement strand
GCCTTTGAAATTGTGAAATCCGCTCTCTGTGACAACGCCTTGCACAGACCCTTGCGGCGTCGAGATAACAGGTGATAGCTCAGCAGGTTTATCTCCGCATGAAGCCAGTGCAAAAGCGGCGCTGAGGGCAAGTAGTCTGCGCATATCAGTCCACCAAAGTCTTGGGCGTCTTATAATAAATTTTAAGCCCATTCGCTGTACTCATACTGTCAGATTGCGTGTTGAGCATGGTGCGCATACGGTCAAGAAGCAGCGTATCAATCGTGATAATAATCGTTGTGATATAAGCCGCAAAATCTGCGGACACTCTCTGGCTCGTTAATAGTTCTTGTATCAGTACAATTGAGGAACTTGGCACGCCTGCCGCAGACGTCGCGTAAACCATGGACTGGAACGCCACCATAAAGCGGTCAGCCATAGTGATATCAATACCATAGGCCTGCATACCGTAAAGTGAAATCAATGTCAGCCCCATCAATGTGCCGACCATATTAATCGTGGCGCCAACCGTATAAAAAGGGGTCGCTTCATCTGCATTTGCGCCGAGTTGATCACACGCAATCCGCGTCGCGGGCAAGGTCGCCATGCTTGAACTCGTGGCAATTGCCACAACAGCTTGCGGCACGAGGGCGCGGCCCATAAAGCCGAGACCGTGTCCTAGAATACGTGAGCTAATAAACACCATCAGCACCCAAACAACTGCCATAGAGCCAATATAAACAGGAATGATATTGCCGAGCATTTTTAACGTTTCCCATCCACCTGGACGGTCAAGCGCAAGCGTAAGTGAGCCAAAGACTGCCAGTGGAATTGTAATCCAAAGAAATTTGATGAAGCCTTTAATGAACATATCGGACACGATATCGGCTTGCTGTCCAATGCCAGGATGTTGCGCTTCAAGCCGTTTAAGCGCGCGGCCTAATAAAATCCCCGCATAGATAGAAATCATGAGCGGGCTTGTCACAACGCCGTAAATTTTTTGCATAAACGGAATGGGGTCCACCGTCCCGCTGCCTTTGAGGCCCAATTGTTTAGGGGTCTCAAACACATTAATTGGGAAAAGCGTATGCGCTATGACCGCAACAACGACCCCGATAAGTGAGAAGCCGATGAAGAAGCCAAGCACGCGCAAAAACTTCGCGCCCATACCGCCGCGCGAAATCGCAATGGAGGCTCCAATAGACAATATGATGAGCGCATACATGACGGGTTTAAGCGGGACAAAGAGTGCGTCTTTGGCGAGCGCCGCTATGGACTTGGTGAGATAAATATCTCCCATACGCAAAGGTTCTGTCAAACCTGAAAGCCCCATCGCCCAAAAGGCAAAGGCGAGCACCGCTGCGATTAAAACAAGTAGCAAAAGTGGAATATCAAAATACTTAGACCGCATGGCTGTCCCCAATGTTTTTGTTTTATGTCTCTAACATGGCGCGAAAAAAAGGCCCGCGCAATGCGCGAGCTTCATTTAGTTTAAAATGTTGAGGCCCTTATTCCCCGTCAACCAACTTCTGCATGAGGTAAGTATGCTGCAAAGCGAGGCGCTTGGCCGTTTCTTTGAGGTTGGCTGCCGCCGAGTGACCGCCGTCTATGTTTTCATAATAAAGGAAGTCATGGCCTTGGTCTTCCATGCGTTTGGCCATTTTGCGCGCATGACCAGGATGGACGCGGTCATCCTTAGTAGAGGTCACAAAAAACACTTCGGGATAATCCGCATTGGGGTCGACATTGTGATAAGGTGAGATCTTGCGCAAGAAAGCCCCTTCGACAGGGTCCTCAGGATTGCCGTATTCGCCCATCCATGACGCGCCCGCCAGAAGTGTATGAAAGCGCATCATATCCAGCAGCGGTACGGCGCAGACGACGGCATTAAATAAATCTGGTCTTTGCGTGAACATCACGCCCATTAACAGCCCGCCATTAGAGCCGCCTTCAATGCCGAGATGTTTCGGGCTGGTGACCCCTTTGTCAATCAAGTCTTCAGCGACAGAGATAAAGTCGTCATAGATTTTTTGACGCTCTGTTTTAAGCCCTGCTTGGTGCCATTTCGGACCATATTCACCGCCGCCCCTGATATTGGCAAGCACATAAACGCCGCCGTTCTCTAACCACAGCTTGCCACGCGTGGCAGAATAGCTCGGGTTAAGAGAGATTTCAAACCCACCATAGCCGTAAAGCAGCGTCGGGTTTGTGCCGTCCATTTTGACGTCTTTCCCGCGCACGACAAAATAGGGAACCTTCGTGCCATCTGTGCTGGTCGTGAAGAACTGCTCAGAGACCATAGAGCTTGCATCAAACCAACTTGGCAGGCTCTTAGCTTTCGTTTTTGTGTCTGTTGCTGTGTTATAAGTCCATAGCGTATCAGGGCTTAGGAAGCTTTCTGAATTGATAAAAGCGACATCTTCCTTGTCATTTGTCGCGCCAATCGACACTGTGCCATTAGCTGGGAAGTCCAACTTTTCCGAACTCCATTTACCGTCTTTGAAATCAAATGCGTAAGCCGCGCTGGTCACGTCTTTTGAGATAGACAGCAGCAGTTTTGATTTTGTACCGCCAACATTATTAAGTGATGATTTTGCGTCAGGACTATAGACGAGGGCGATATTTTCAATCGTGCCGTCCTTCATAAAATCATGAATATCAAAGCTGACAAGGTCACCTGTTTTATAGCCGCGCCAATCTTCATTAAGTTGGAGCAGGACTTGGTCTTTAAACGCGCCGTACATATTCACTTTCTCAGGAATAGGCAGTGAGACGGGCGCTTGTAGCTTGCCGTCTTTCATAGGGACCCAATCATAGCGCGAGGTATAAAACGTCATGCTGCGCGCATTCATAATCTCGCGCGACCCATCATCAAGCTCGAACGTGCCCGCCCAATAGCCGACATCAGCTTTCTCGCCACGACCAATCTCAACAGCCTCAGATAGAGGCGTACCGCGTTTCCAAAGTTTCGCCAACATCGGATAGCCCGAATCGGTCATCGTGCCTTCGCCGTAATCCACGCCGACGACGACGTGGTCTTCGTCAAGCCAAGACATTGTGCCTTTGGACTCTTCCGTCACGAACCCGTCTTTGACGAATTGTTTGGTCTTTGTATTAAACTCGCGACGCACAACCGCGTCTTTGCCGCCGTCCGACAGGTTGACGATGCATAATTCGTAGTCAGGCGACAGGCAGCTATTTCCTTTATAGACCCAGTTCTTGCCCTCGTCTTTGGCGAGCTTGTCAAAGTCGAGCACAGTTTCCCATTTTGTGTCATCCGACAGATAGCTCTCAAGCGTTGACTTACGCCACACGCCGCGCACATGGGTTTCGTCCTGCCAGAAATTATGCACCTCTCCCCCGCGGTAAGACACATAAGGAATCTTGTCTTTACTATTGAGAATTTCGAGCGCGTCCGCCTGCATCTTCGCAAAGCGCGGATCAGAGGTCAGCCGCTCAAGCGTGCGGGCATTCCACCCTTCGACTTCAGAAAGAGCTTTCTCACCGAGAACGTCTTCGAGGTAAAGATGATCATCATTCGTTTGGCCAGGCGTCGTGTAGTTTATTGTTTTATAATTCACTTTAGTTTGTCCTAGTGTGGCACTGGCTTTGTCCTTGGACGCTTCAACCATGCCCGTTGCGCGTTCCTTCCTCTCGGTATTTGTTTCTGAACAAGCCGTAAGACCCGCCCAACTGAGCGTCAGTGCCGTACCAAGCGCAAGAAATTTTTTAAACAGAGACGGTGTCATGCAGTCCTCCTTATGGCCTCATTTATGGGCGTAATTTTGCAGCAGTGTAATAGCGCACGCGCGAGGCCGCAAGGTATAGTGTGGGGCGGTGAAAGTCTGCGAACGTCCTGAACACCTTTAAACTTTATCGTCTTGCGCTCCGCGAGTGACGTTGTGAGCCGCCCGGAGGTCTTGTAGATCAACAGGCTCACCGATGATTGCAACTTCATCAGTTGCGAGAAGCTCAATATCAGGCGTCGCCACTATGATGCTACCGTCGCGCTCAATCATGGCAATCAAACATGATGCAGGTAGTTTAACATCTGCAATCTTTCGACCTGCTTGATTGTAAAGGCTAGGGAATTGCGACACAGGCCCGTGCAGGAAGTGGTCGTCGCGCATAAGAACTTCGTTCATATCGCGTTCCGTATCACTCGATAGCCAACGTGTTTCAAAATGTTCGCTTTGAACAACTTCAGCAAGGTGACCTGCCAATCGTAAGTCAAGACCCACAGGCTTAGGCGGTACAATCAAGAACATTAAAGTATGTGCCTGAACAGCAGAGTCTATATTGAGTTTCGCCTGTGGGCCGAAGCGCAAGACAAATAATTCTGGCTCATCTACATCTTTATGGGTACAGTAGCTAATATGTACGTTCTCACTAATAGCGTGAAGATGCAGGCTATCTTCAGAAAGGGCGTCCTCAATCGTCGCTGCATCTATGCCATAACGTTTCGCACCTTGTTCTTTGATAATGTCCTGAATATGGGTCAGATCATATATACCGTATCGGAAATCCATCATTACTGATCGAGCAATCACGGCTTCATATGATAGGTTTTCAGCCTGAGTACGATCATGAATAATCGTCATTAATTCACGTTCCAGACCTTCATAGCGTTGCTGTCCGAGACGTTGATGAATGTGAAAGATTGCGCCGCGCCGCTGTAAATTTCCTGAGGCATAGAATTGATACCAAAGGACACAGCCAATGGTGACCATGCCTGTAAACGCAATAGCCAGTATCCCCATCTCAATTATCAGCCAAAAAGAAATCAAAATACCTGTAATTTGCAGCCATGGATATAGGGGGGCTTTATAACCTGGCTTATAAGTCGGAATTTTAGACTCACGCATCACAATGACAGCCACACAAACGAGGCCGAACAACAACAATTGAAACGCGCTGGCCAGCTTGGCAACAGATGCGACATCAAACAGAATTAAGACCAAAATCATTGCAAATACGGTTACAATAATTGCGATAGTCGGCGTACCGTACTTTCCGATTTGGCTGAGGCGCGCAGGCACAAGTTTATCTTTGGCCATAGCATAAGGATAACGTGAGGCTGACATAATGCCTGCATTACCCGTGGAGGCAAATGCTGCAATCGCGGCGACGACAATTAAAATGACACCTAAATCAAAAGGCATCCATCCCAAAAATTCTCGCCCAGCATCAGCGATCGGTGTCAAACTGCTATAAAGGGCTTCAGGTTCTAAAACCTTTATAAGGACCATCGTGCCCAGCGTGTAGATGACTGTGGCCGTAATCAGGGACAAGGTCATACCTAGCGGAATATTGCGATCAGGGTTTTCAACCTCTTCTGCAACACTCGCCACTTTTGTCAAACCTGCATAGGAGACGAAAACCAGTCCGATAGTGGACACAAACCCGACGAGCCCTGATTTAAAGAAGTTGCCATAACCGTCAGAAGGTTCAAACGCATTAACGATGCCCGTTTCACGTAGGCCAAAAATGACGAATGCAATTAGGATTACAACAAGGGTTGTCACAAGAACTCGCTGTAGCAATGTCGTCTCTTTCGCTCCGAATATATTGATTAGTCCAAAGGCAACGGTCAGTAAAATGGCTGTAATAGTAAAGGGCAGATCAAGATAAAGACCCAAATAAGCGCCCATACCTACCAAGGCAAATGCGCTCTTAAAGACGACGGCTATCCAAGATCCGAGCCCACCAATTGTGCCCATGAGCGGGCCCATGGCACGGTCCAGAAAATAATATGTGCCGCCCGCTTTTGGCATGGCCGTTGACAACTCAGCCATGCAATACATAGCTGGTAAGATCAAAAATCCCGCCAGAAGATAGGCGACCCAAACCGAATTACCCGTATAGGACGCAGCAATACCAGGTAGCAGAAACAGCCCAGAGCTAAACATTGCGCCTGTAGACATCGCATAGACATCAAACAGGGTCAGATTTTTCTTAAGCGATTTTGTTTCAGACATGATGTCCCCCTCAGAGTACTCAGGCTGCGTATTTGCAGCATAGCTATCTTACGTGTTTGTAAGCAATTTTGATGTCTTAAATTTACAAGGCAAGGATTAAATGCATGGGCCCTGAAATGGGTTACCCAGCGATGTTTTTGGCCAAATTCGTTACCGACACATAGTCTAACTTTCCCGTCCCAAGTACGGGCACAGCGGCGACAGAGAGAATCTTCTTTGGGACAGATATCTCTGGAACGCCGTGATTTTGAGCCCAGGCGAGAAGCTCGCCGCGTTTGGGGTCGGGGTGATCTGTGACGAGGATGATGCGTTCACCTTTTTTCGGATCAGGTATAATAGCGGCGGCATGCATATGGTCTGGCCATATTGCGGCAGCGCAGTTTTCGACCACAGTGAGCGACACCATTTCACCGCCGATTTTGGCAAAGCGTTTGACGCGGCCTCTAATGACCCAATAGCCGTCCTCGTCAACGGATACGACATCGCCCGTATCATGCCAGCCGTCTTTAAGCGGCATTAACTCACCAGGGTCATCGGCTGAAATATAGCCTTTCATAATATTTGGCCCGCGTACCCAGAGGCGGCCTGCATCTGTGAGGCCCTCAACAGGCTCAAGACGGGTTTCAATACCGGGCAGCATTTTCCCAATCGTACCAGAGCGGATATCTCCAGGTTGATTGGCCGCCAGAACGGGCGCGCATTCAGTCACGCCGTAACCTTCTAGCACTTCAAATGAGAAACGTTCCTGCGCCGTATGACGCGTTTCTTCGCGTACACGTTCAGCGCCGCAAACGGCAATACGAAGCGAGTTGAGACCGCCTTCGGCACTGGCGCGCATATATTGCTGCAAGAATGTATCAGTCGCAAACAGGACGGTCGAGCGCGTCTGAAAAATACGTTTCGCAATGGTCTTAGTTTGTAGCGGGGAGGGGTGCAACACAACGCGGCGTCCTGTAAATATCGGCCAGAGCGTTCCCGCAGTCAGCCCGTAACAATGAAAGGTCGGCAGGGGATTAAAGAAAATATCGGTCGGTTCGATTTTGACGTGCTGCTCAATTTGCTCAATATTGGCGAGAATATTGGAATGAGTCAGCACCACGCCTTTGGGATGGCCTTCTGTGCCAGAGGTGAACAGGATAACGCCTGTATCTTCGGGCGAGACGCGCGGCAAAAACAGCTTTGGAAAAATGGGGCCCAGCACAGCGCGCAGTTTGCCACCTAGGCCAATCTCCTCTTTAAGGTCTTCGAGGTAAATAATGTCGAGGTTTTGCGATAGCTCCCGGATGAGACGCTCAAGCCCTGCAAGCTCGATAAATTTCCGCGCCGTCACAATCGTCTTAAGCGGCGCCGTGTGCGCGGCGATTTGCAGCGTCTTAGCCCCCGCGGAGAAATTGAGCATGGCGGGCACACACCCAGCCGCGTGTATGGCCAGCAGCGCTATCACGGCCCCTGCGCCCGTAGGCAGTAATATTCCAACCGTCTTATCTGTCTCACAATGGGTGGATAGCGGGGCCGATAGCGCAAAGACGGCTTGGCGAAGAGTTCTATAACTCACGGCTTTGCCGTCACCATCGGTGACAATTTCGGTGTCTGCGCCGTGAGTTTTGCAGGCGTCAAGGAAAGCCTCAAGCAGTGAGCGCTTTATGCGGCGACGCGCGGTCTTTGAGAGCGGTTCTGAAACTGTGAGCGTGTCCACCATCAGCTCTCAGTCGTCAGGCCCAAAGCGGCGGGCACAGATTTACGCAGCTCAAATTTCAGCACCTTCCCCGTCGCATTGCGCGGCAGAGCGTCCATGAGATGAAGATGATTAGGGCATTTAAATTTCGCGAGCTTGTCACAGACATGAGCCGTGATGTCGTCAAGCGTGAGTGTTGCGTCTGGTTTTGTCACCGCCACAACACACCCTGTTTCGCCAAAGCGCGCATCTGGCACGCCGATGACGGCGACTTCGGCGATGGCGTCCATTTGATAAAGCAGGTTTTCAATCTCGGCGGGGTAGACGTTCTCGCCGCCGCTAATATACATGTCCTTGATACGGTCTTCGATATAGATAAAGCCGTCTTCGTCTTTGCGGCCAATGTCGCCAGAGCGAAACCAGCCATCGACAAAGCTCTCGGCGTTCGCTTTAGGGCGACGCCAATAGCCCGGCGTGATACACGCGCCTTTAAACAGGATTTCGCCCGGCACATTGGGCGCACATTCCGCGCCCGCCTCGTCCACGATTTTTATCTGAGAGTGCATCAGCGCTTTCCCCGCTGAGCCGATTTTTGCGGGAATATCTTCCTTCGCAAGCATACAGCCCGCCGCCGCCGTTTCTGTCATGCCGTAGCCTTCTTGAATATAAAGCCCGCGCTCTATCCAGTAATGCACAAGCGCGTCGGGCACAGTCTCCGCCCCGCAAAGCGCCGTCGTAATCCGCGAAAAATCTGTGCCTTCTGATTTTGGATGGGCGCGCAAGGCGTTATAAGCGGCGGGCACCATAAAGAGCGAGGTAATGCCAAGCTCTGGCGAATTAATTGCGTCAAGCGTGGCTTCTGGATCAAACATACGCATGATGACGGCCGTGCCCCCAATCCACATAGCGGGCGTGCCAGAGACATTAAGCCCGCCAATATGAAAGAGCGGCATATTGGCGAGCGAGACCGCGCCGCGGTGATTTCCGCCTGGGCCGCTACCGCCTGCTGCGCTGAAATACATCATACCGTGAGTGATGATAACGCCTTTGGGCGTTCCCGTCGTGCCAGAGCTATACATCAGCAGGCATTGGTCCTCGAGCGTCTGCGGCTCATACTCCGTGATGGGGGTGAGGCCAGAAATCGCGCTCTCATAATCGCTGTCCCCGCCCATGCCGTCTGTATGCATCCACTCTTTGACAGGCGTCTTGCCGCCCAAAGCTTCGGCGATAGGTGTGAACGGCGTATCGTAAATCATCAGCGCGCATTCTGAGTTCTCTAAGATATAGCCAATCTCTGGCGGAGTAAGGCGAAAATTTACCGCAAGGCAAATCGCGCCAATGCGCCAGCACGCAAAAATAATCTCAAGCGTGTCGGAAGAATTGAGCATTAAAAAGCCAACACGATCGCCTTTTTTAATACCTCTCGCTTTCAACATCGCCGCGACTTGGCCGACACGTTCATGCATCTGCGCGTAAGTGAAATGACGGTTGCCAGACAACTCGACCATAGCCAGTTTTTGCGGCGTGGCGCGCGCGTGATGGGCAATCCA
>CALLME010000298.1 GCA_938007945.1 uncultured Caulobacterales bacterium | reverse complement strand
CGGCGCGTTCATCTGCGCAGGCGGTGCAATGACAGGGTCTGCTGAGCTGAGATCGACACTCACGCAGAAAATAGAGCCTGCGCCTTCGCGGCTCATGGCCGTAATTTCTCCGCCCATCAAAGACATCAGCCCTTGCGCCACGGTAAGACCAAGCCCCGTGCCGCCGTGAATCCTCTTGCGGCTTTCATCAGCTTGGCGGAAGCGGTCAAAAATAATCGACAATTTATCTTCTGCAATGCCAATACCTGTATCTTTTACCGTCAAAACAAGGCGCGTTCTTCCGTCTGTACCGCGATTGCCAATTGCGGAGATATCAATGCGGCCGCTCTCTGTGAATTTGACGGCATTGCCCACAATTGATCCAATAGCGTGTTTTAATCGCTTGGCATCGCCGTTAAAGAATTGGCTCAAATTTGGTGCATAAGAGAGATAAATCGGAATGTTCTTTTGCGCGGCTAAAACGCGGTGCGGCGCAATAGCCTCAAGCAAAGTTTTCTTCAGATCAAACGCCTCATCCGACAGTTCCACAGTCCCAGATTCAATTTGTGAAAATAAAAGTACGTCAGAAATAAGCCCGACAAGGGCTTCACCTGATTGATTGATAAGCGCCGTAAGCTCTGTTTGCTCTGGGTCTAAATCTGTATCCATCAGAATTTCAGAAATGCCCAAGATCCCGTTCATAGGCGTGCGGAACTCATGACTCATATTGGCCAAGAATTGCGTTTTCGCGCGGTCATTTTCTTGTGCCGTTTCAATGCCACTCTCAAGGTTTTGAAAAGCTTCATGCATGCTATGGCTAAAAAAGGCGCAAACCACGCTCACCATAGATAGCGCGAGACTGGCTTGGAAAGCGCGTTGAAAATTGCGGCCCGCAAAATCGGCGGGGTCTAAAATATAACCCGCGGGTGCTCCCATTGATACGCTGTAGAGATACCAAATTGTGGCGAGGCCGACGACGCAAAACATCGCCACGGCGCGCGCGCCGCAGATAAATCCGTTCGCCATAGTGCCAAGAACAAAGAAGGGCAGCAGCGCTGAATTAATGCCTGTTTGATCTGGAACCGCAGAACCTACGGTAGCTGTGATTATGAGAACTGAAAACAAGACGGCATAAAATCGAAATGATAATTTATAGCGTAAATTATAAATAGAAATCAGCACCAAAAGCGAGACGCAAGCTGAAATCAAGTGGTCAAGTGTGAACCCGCCATATGTCGTATACATGGCAAATTGATTGGCAATCTGCGTGAAGACAAAGGCGAACCCCATAACATAGACGGCGCGCGCACGTACAAGCGTACCTGCGCCCTCAATACGGTCTAGATCTAAGATTTTTTCTATGCGTTGAAATATGTTCATCAGTCCTTTCCACTGCAAAACTCATGATGGGTGAACCCTGCCGACATAAACTGCCAATTTATCCCTAATTTAATATGAAGACGTGCTAAGCTTGCGTGAATTAAATGCCCGGAGATATAATATGCCTGATACAAAACATCTGATTTCTCGTCGCCGTCTCGCCTGCCTTATTGCGTCCGCGACCGCATTGCCCGCCTGCGAAACGCTCGACCCTGCCGTGATAGACGGTATTCTAGGCGCTGGCGGCGCTGGCGGGTTGACGCAATTTGAGGCGAGCCAAGGCATAAAAGCCGCGCTAGACAACGGTATTGGCCAAGCCATCGCTACGGTCGGCCGCGACGGAGGCTTCTTTAACGACAGTCTTATAAAAATCCCTCTACCGACCAAGCTTGCAGAGGTACAGTCGACTCTGAATCAATTTGGCGCGTCGGGGCTATTGGATGAGCTTGAATTACAGCTTAATCGCGGCGCAGAAAAAGCAGCCCCTGTCGCGAAAGATATTTTCGTTAGCGCCGTCAGCCAGCTCTCTATCGCGGACGCCATCGGTATTGTGCGCGGCGCAGATAATGCGGCGACGACTTACTTGCAGGATAAAACGACGGCGCGCCTCACACAGCTTTTCTCGCCCATTTTGGAAAACGCCTTGGGCGATACGGGCGCGCTACGTTTGGTCGACCAACTTGATGGGCAACTCAGCGGCCTCGGTGTGCGCGGTTTAGGCGCGAGTGCGAAATCTGACTTAATCGCGCATGGCGTCGAATTCGGCTTGTCAGGTGTGTTTCATTATATCGGTGTGGAAGAGCGTCTTATCCGCGAAAATCCCGCCAAGCGAACAAGTGAAATTTTGCGCAAGGTGTTTGGCTATTACAGCTAAGTGAGAGCCGCGCTGACACAGCTCTGACGTAATCTCACCCCGAAATTTTCCAGATGCGGCCATAGGTCAGACATGAAGTGATTAAAAAACATAAGCTCACGAAACATCTTTGAGAGCTTATCATGTCACCTCCCACCTTTATGCCAAATCGCTCCATCGGTTTGAAACTTATTATCGTCTGCGCGCTTGTGCTGTTGATGGCCATTCCCGCCATGTTTATTTCCTATATAGCGTTTGAAAGATCGGATCGCGCCGACGAGGTCACTCGCGAAATCTCGCAGCGCTATGGCGGTGAACAATATATATCTGGGCCAATGGTTGTTGTGCCTTATGCAAAATCTGATGCAAATGGCTATCTCTCTGAGACGGGGTTTTACACGGTCTTTGCCGAGACGGGCGAGGCGGTGTTTGAAAATATGAGCACAGATATTCGGCAGCGTAGTCTCTTTAAAGTGCCGACCTATGAAGGGGCAGGCACGCTATCCAGTCACTTTGGAGCTGTGAAAACACTGACTAAGGATAGCGGTCTAATCCTAAAATGGGAGCAGGCGAAACTCGTTGTGGCATTGTCTGATGTGCGCGGATTAAATACTGATGTGACGGT
>CALLME010000297.1 GCA_938007945.1 uncultured Caulobacterales bacterium | reverse complement strand
TGTCAGGCACGCAAACGCAAATCGATGAGGCCGTCAGCGCTTACCGTGTCTATGCGCAAAAAGTAAGCGACCCTGAAAGTGCGGCGGAATTTACCTATGACCATTCGGACTTGATTATCTTGATGAATTCCAAAGGTGAGTTTGAAGACATTTTTACCCGTGATAGCAGTTTGCCGCAAATGGTTGGCCGCGTGAGACTTCTTCTAAACAAAGAAGGCTAAGCTGACATGATCCGCTGGGGGATGATAGGATGCGGCGACGTCACTGAGATTAAAAGCGCCCCTGCTTTTAACATTATAGGCCGTTCAAAAATCGTCGCCGTTCAGTCGCGCACAATCAGCAAAGCGACAGATTATGCCGCGCGGCATGGTGTGCCCAGAGTTTTTGAAACCGCAGATGAGCTGATACATTCAGCCGAGGTTGACGGCGTCTATATCGCGACACCGCCAAGTTCTCATCTGGAGCTCGCTCTCCAAGTCGCGAAAGCGGGCAAGCCCTGCTGCGTTGAAAAACCTATCGCGCTGAATCACGCACAGGCGATGGAAATGACCGAAGCCTTTGAGCAAGCAGGCGCGCCTTTATTTATTTCTTACTACAGGCGCACGCTCCCGCAATTTGAGCAGGTGAAGACGTGGCTTGCCATGGACCGCATAGGAAAGGTCCGTCATGTGCAGTGGAGCTTGCACCGCGCGCCCACGCCAAGTGACCTTGCCAAAACAGGCGCGTGGCGCACAGACCCGTCCGAAGCACCAGGAGGATATTTTGATGACCTTGCCTGTCACGGGCTTGATCTCTTTGATTACTTCTTTGGCCCTATCAATAAGGCGCGCGGACTAAGCCGTAACCAACAAGGGCTCTACGATGTGCCCGACACGGTGACAGGACATTGGCTTCACGAGGGCGGTGTAACAGGCTCTGGCTTTTGGAATTTTGCGAGTATTAACGGACCCGACCGTGTTGAAATTTACGGCGAAAAAGGGCGTATCGCGTTTTCCGTCTTTGGCGAAACGCCGCTGATATGTGAGAGCGAAGGCGGCGTTGAAACACTCGAAATCAAAAACCCGGACCCCGTGCAAAAATTTCATGTTGAACAAATGGTTGCTTGCCTTGAAGGTCAAAGCTCGCATCCGTCAACAGGCGAAAGCGCGGCCCGCACACAATGGGTCTGTGACCAGATTTTGGGGCTACCTGCGACAGCTTAGAGCGCAGCGCGCCCATTGCAAAAATTCACAACGCACCCCATTATTCTCCCATGAGTTTTCTATCAAAATTATCCGCTTCAAAAGGCGTTGTGAAAACAGATAACGGTCCCTTCGGCAGTGCGGGCGAATTTCGCGACGCGGATGATCCGCGTATTCTTTACAAGCTGTCGTCACGCGCGCGGCGTATCTCGCTGAAGGTTAAAACAGCTGAACGCGAAGTCGCTGTTATTGTCCCGACTGTGTCTGCCCTGAACAAAGCCGTGAAATTTGCGCGCGAAAACGCGGAATGGATTGATGTGCAGTTGGAAAGCCTCCCGCCGCCAATGCCCTTTGAGAACGGCTCTGAGATTATGATACGCGGCCTGCCTTATACACTCATCGCCACAGAAGGGCGCGGGCGACCTAAAATTCATCACCAAATCCGTGAAGTCCATGTCCCAACGCCAGACCCTGAAAGCCTGCCAGGACGGGTTAAGCGCCTCCTCATCCGCGAAGCCCGCGAAGAGCTGGAAGCGGCGACGCATTTCTACGCCGATAAACTCGGCAAGCGCGTGTCAAAAGTCAGCGTACGTGATCAAAGCTCACGCTGGGGCAGCTGTATAACGCGCGGCGGCGAAGGTCAGATCAGCTATAGCTGGCGGCTCATTTCCGCCCCGCCCTATGTGCTTGAATATGTTTGCGCCCATGAATGCGCCCATATGATTGAGGCCAATCACAGCCAAGCCTTTTGGGATGTCTGCGACCGTATATCTGATGACGTGAAGCCCGCGAAAAAATGGCTACGCAAACACGGCGCGCTTTTGCATGCTGTTGGCGCTGACTACTAGGTTAAGCCTGCTTCTCGCGCGCGATATACCCGTCAATCACGCGACCTAGCACCGTCATCGGCACAGCGCCGCCGAGCACGAGCGCGTCGTTATAGCGTTTATAATCATATCGCTCTCCGAGCTCTTTTTGAGCCCGCGCGCGCAGTGAATTGATTTCGCTATGCCCGATTTTATAGCCGAGCGCTTGTCCAGGCCAGGCACAATAACGGTCGACTTCGCCCGCGACTTCTTGCGCGTTTGAGCCATTGGCTGTGACAAACCACTCATTCGCTTTCTCGCGACTCCAGCGCTTAGAATGTAGTCCCGTATCCACCACAAGACGGCAAGCCCTAAACGCGAGAGACTGTAAATACCCAAGCCGCCCGACGGCGAAGTCATCATAAACGCCCATCTCATCCGCAATTTGTTGCGCGTATAAGGCCCAGCCTTCAGAATAAGCATTAAAGGCCAGCAGCGAGCGAATAAGCGGTTGCTTAAAGGTATATTCGCCTTGCCAGACGTGACCCGGAATGGCTTCGTGATAGGTGAGGTCCGGCAGGGTAAATTTATTA
>CALLME010000296.1 GCA_938007945.1 uncultured Caulobacterales bacterium | reverse complement strand
AGTGCGTGGTCGAGATAGCGGCCAAGCTGCTCTGATTTTTCAGACAGGCGCAAGCGGATAGCGTCGCCCCAGCTAATGTCTGTGCGGCCGTCAATATCGTACCCAACCCAGCTGTAAACGCTGACGAGTTGCGGTGTCAGTTTTGTCCAGTCATCGGGAAAAGCTTTGCGGGCCACATCAAGAATACGGCTATTTAGTTCGGCGACGGCATCTTGAATACGTGCAATGGCGGCTTGCGCGTCCACATGTTCTTCTTGGAGCGTCGGAGCTCGTGTAGGAAGGTAAGGTAATGTTTTTAGGTGCTTACATTGTTTGTCATAAGCGCCATCTTCGGAACTGGCGATCTCACCAAGCGTGTCACGAATGTCACGAGAGAGGGAAAATGTTGGGTGCGCCGTCAGCACGATTCCTTGCGCGGGGGCTTCGGCCCAAGTTTTGAATTTACGAAACCCTTGGGCGGCATACTCCTTCGCAATAGTCGTGATTCGCTTCTCAAGCGCACCCAGTCGGTCTACGCCCGCGCGTGTACGCAACCGTCTTGCGCGCGCCACGGCCCCCTCATCAGAGAGCACTTTAATGAGGGCTTCGATATCGCGAAAGGCAACGCGGCGGTCTTCGACGTCACGTGAAATATCATAAGCCAAAAGCTTTACCGGGTTAGACTGCGGGTCGCTGTCTATACGGCTCTGATGACTTTGCAGCTGCTCTTGCAAACGGCTTAAAAGCTCAATCGACGTTTCTTTTTTGGCGATGGTAGCCTCCTAAAAAGGAAAAATTATTATATGAATTTGCCCATGACCCCTGCCGTATCCAGCATACGGTTGGAGAAGCCCCATTCATTGTCATACCACGATAAAACGCGTCCGAAATTATCATTCACCATGACGGTGTCGCGCGTTACAAGCGAGGAGGAATGCGGGTCGTGATTTAGATCAATAGAGACAACAGAGTCGTCGATAACTTTTAAAACGCCCTTAAGTTTGCCCGCGGCAGCAGCGTGCATGGCTGCATTAATCGAATCTTTGCTCGCACTTTTTTTCAGATTAACACAAAGGTCAACCACGGACACATTGGGAGTCGGTACGCGTATAGCTTTGCCGTCTAGTTTCCCTGCGAGTTCAGGCAAAACGAGCCCAATCGCCTTTGCTGCACCCGTAGACGTAGGTATCATTGACATCGCGGCGGCGCGGCCACGGTTAGGATCTTTATTGTGCACGCGGTCAAGTGTGGGCTGGTCACCTGTATAAGCGTGAACAGTCGTCATAAAGCCGCTTTCGATACCGAAGCTGTCTTGCAAGACTTTCGCAACAGGGGCAAGCGCATTGGTTGTGCAAGACCCGTTAGAGACGACGATGTCATCTTTGCCGATTGTGTCGTGATTCACGCCGTAAACAACCGTCTTATCTGCGTTCGCCCCAGGCGCAGAAATCAGAACACGTTTCGCGCCTGCGCTAAGATGTTTAGCGGCGGCGTCACGCGCTGTGAAAATACCAGTGCATTCCATAACGATATCCACACCGTTATCAGCCCAGTTCTGATCTTCAAGATTGCGTTCGGCTGTGACTTGGATTTTGCCTTTGCCAAGGTCGAGACTATCCTCTGTGAAATCCACCTGCCCGCGATAGCGACCGTGTACAGAATCGTATTTAATCAGGTGTGCGAGGTTTTCAGTCGTCGAAAGGTCATTAATCGCAACGATTTGCATATCGTCACGCCCGCTTTCTTCAAGCGCGCGCAGAACATTACGGCCAATACGGCCAAACCCATTAATCGCAATACGTAAAGTCACAAAAACATCTCCTAAATGATAGCTTTAGAGCCAATCGGCGCTGACAGCGCTGTCATACCGTTGGCCTGACCAAAGTTCAACGTCCTCTTAAAGTATTTACTGTGGAAACGAAATAATTATTCGTAAAACGGCGTAATTTTCGACAATTTTTGCACAATAATCTGAAATGTTATTTCGGACGTAAAGTAATTACGCAAACTTTGATCGATTTGGTGATAAAATGCCGCAAAATCTTCTTATAAAACCCGTATCTGGTGATGAAATTTCGGCCTTCATTCGAACCCATGCCCCCTGGGCGGAGGGAGAGGCGTCGGCATCCTTTTCGGGCGGGCGCGAAGCCGCCAATAAACGCCTCAAACACCTCGACCCGCTCGCCTATGGTCGATCACGCAATCACCTCGACGGCGCTGTCACGCAACTGTCCCCTTATATCCGGCATGGCGTCATCAGTCCGAACACAGTCAGAAATGCAGTCCTAGACAATTTCTCGAAATTAAAATCGGAACGCTTCCTCCAACAACTCGCTTGGCGGGATTATTGGCAGTGTTTATATATGCAAAATCCTGATTGGATATGGAATAGCGTAGAGGCATATAAAACAGGATTTACCGAGAATGATTATGCAGACGACCTCCCCTCCGACATCAAAAACGGCAAAACAGGCGTCGCCGTCATTGATCATCTTATAGCGACTTTGGTTAAGACCGGATGGCTCCATAATCATGCGCGTCTTTATCTGTCGAGCTATATTTGTCACTGGCGACGGATTAAATGGCAGGCAGGAGCCCGGTGGATGATGACACACCTTCTTGATGGGGACCCCGCAAGTAATAATCTTTCTTGGCAATGGGTCGCGAGCACCTTTGCCAATAAGCCCTATTATTTCAACCTCGATAATGTCCGCAAATATAGCGGCGATAGTCTCGACACGACGACTGATAACAATGTCGAATTAAGTGGCAGTTATGAAGAGCTTCACAATCGCCTTTTCCCAAATCTGGAGCCACGCTAATGAGTAACTTCATTTGGGTACACGAGGACGCGTTGAGCGATAATCATCCTGTATTTGGTTCAGCAGGTCATGAAGCCCGCGCTGTGTTTGTGTGGGATGAGAGCTATTTGCGTAGACAGGGTTATAGCGTAAAGCGGCTGACGTTTTTGCTCGAATGCCTTCGGGACATAGACGTCGAAATTTATAAAGGCCAAACGCAGACAGTGTTAAGAGAGCTATCTAACGGCGCGCAAATTTTTACGGGAAGCACCCCTAATCCTGAGTTTAGAGAGATTGTCGACGCACTCGACATTACGGTAGTCGCGGATGTCCCGCTCGCTCGCATTGACGGACACACGGACTTAGGGCGCTTCTTTCGCTATTGGAAAAAAGCGGGCAAGAGCATTATGGGACATAACGGTTTCCCTGATAGCCAAGAGGATATGTTTTCATGAAAATTGCAATAATCGGCGCCGGGCTATCAGGCATAGTCGCTGCGAAGACGCTCTCAGCGAAACTCTCTGGTCATCACGGCATATCAGTGTTTGAGAAGTCACGCGGCGCAGGCGGGCGTATGTCCACACGGCGCACAGACGACTTTGAATTTGACCACGGCGCGCAATATTTCACAGTTCGCGACCCCGCTTTCAAAGCCGCCGTCGATCACGCCATCGACCAAGGTCACGTAAATCGCTGGGACGGAACAACTAAATATCTGAAAGCAGACGGTACGATTGAAGAAGACAAAGGCGGCAAGCGTTATGTCTCTACCCCGCGAATGAATAGTTGGATTAAAGCTATGTCGAATGGCCTCAATATACAAACGCAAGCACGAGTGAGCAAACTTGTCTCAACAGACAACGGCTGGACGCTAAAGTTGGAAGACGACACCGCACAAACAGGGTTTGACACCGTCATTTGCGCTGTCCCCTCGCCTCAAGCAGAGGTTCTTTTAGCGCCAACTGGCTTTGACAAAATTGAGGATATCACCACCGCGAAAATGGACGCCTGTTTGGCTGTGATGTTGGGGTTTGACAAGACGCTAAATTTACCTTGGGACACGCTGCGCAGCCCTGACGGCCCTGCTAGTTGGATAGCGGTGAATTCAGCCAAACCAGATCGTCCCCAAACCGGCACAACATTGATGATCCACGCAGGACCAAAGTGGTCAAATAATAATGTGGAGCGCGATAAATCTGAATTAAAGGCTGAGATGATTACCGTCGCCTCACGGCTTACAGGTCACGATTTGACCCAAGCCAAATATGGTACAATCCACCGCTGGCTCTACGCCGCAGTGAGCCAAGGTGCAGGGCAAACCTATTTAGCGGACGACAAAGCAAAGCTTGTGGCTTGTGGAGATTGGTGTCTTGGTGGGCGCGTTGAAGGCGCATGGCTCAGCGGCAAAGCCGCCGCAGAGCTCGTACTTAAATGGAGTGACGCCTAAGTAAATGAAGCGACGCCTAATTTACGGGCGGGTGATAGACGTTGTTATTCTCATCAAGAAGCACAACATTAGGCGCGTAATTGCGCGCTTTCTCCGCTTCCATTTGGCAATAGGTGATAATAATGATTTTATCACCGAGTTGCACGCGACGTGCCGCAGCACCATTCAAACCAAATGTCTTAGAGCCGCGTGGGGCCGTGATAGCGTAAGTCGTAAAACGCTCACCATTATTAATGTTTAGGATATCGACCTGCTCATTGGGGAGGATGCCCGCACGGTCTAGGAGGTCTTGGTCAATCGAGATTGAGCCCTCATAGTGCAAATCAGCTTGCGTGACTGTCGCACGGTGAATTTTACCCTTCATCATGGTCAGCAGCATAGATACCTCCTCTGGTCGCTTACACCCCATATAAGGTGTTTTTCGCCAAATTAAAGAGACGCAGGTTCGGCGTCTTTTCTGTTCATCTACCGTTCAACGGTGTAAATCGCAATCCTTATTGCACCTCTATTTTAGCAAGGCTAATAGGCAAATATGAACCTTCTTATCCTCATCACAGGCGGCACACTCGACAAAGTGCATGACACGGCGACGGAAGCCCTCGGCTTTCGAAAAAGTCGCAAGAGCCATATGGGCGAACTTTTGAAAGTGGGACGTAGCCATATTCCGCGCCAAGAGGTCATAATGATGAAAGATAGCCTCGACATGAGCGACAAAGACCGTGCCGTTATTTTAGATTCTATTCTCACTGCACCCGAACGCCACATTGTCCTCACCCACGGCACGGGCACGATGGAGCAAACAGCGCAATATCTGGACGGTAGAACGGGTGACAAGACGGTTGTTCTTAGCGGGGCCATGCGCCCTTTCTCTCTCGGAAAATCGGATGCAGGGTTTAACATTGGCGGGGCGATGATTGCGGCGCAGACTTTGCCCGCTGGGATTTACGGCGTGATGAATGGGAAAGTCTTTGCGGCGAAAGACCTGCACAAGGACACAAAACGCGGGCGGTTTGACTGACGCGTCGCCGCACAAAACCGCATAGCGGCTCTACGTAGTTAGCCCATGATTTTGCACAAAAGCTCCTCTAATATAATTTAAAGAGGAGGCCGACATGACACTGACCCAGACACTTCCCATAGTCGCCGCGCTACTCTTTTTGACATGCGCCGTGACAATCATTCATAAATCGAAATCACCCACGCCAACCTATTGGGTTATCCCTGCTGCATTTTGCGCGGCCTTCACGGCCTGGTCTTTGGCGGCAGTCTTCACAGAAGGCCCATTCGGGTTCTGGCCTGAACATGTCAGAAATATGTGGGGCAATCAGATTTGGTTTGATCTCCTGCTCGCGATTGGATTGGCGTTCCTGCTCATCGCGCCGCGTGCCAGAAAGCT
>CALLME010000295.1 GCA_938007945.1 uncultured Caulobacterales bacterium | reverse complement strand
GGGCGCTCTTGCAGATAATTACACGACGATGGCGCGGCGATTGGAATTAAAGAAGGACGTCAAAAAAGCGTTTGAGCGCGCGATTGAGCTTGCGCCGCTCGCAGGTGAAAAGGCTGTCGATACACGATTGCAGCGCGAAGTGGCCTTTGGCGAATGGCAGCTACGAAATAGTAGAAACGGTATGAATAAGCGTCTGAGAAAAGCAGCAGAGTTTGCGAAAGAAAATGGATATGAAAACTCCACCTTTCTCGGCGAGATTTACACAATGCTCGCGCAGCTCAATATTGAAAACCGTAGGCATAAAACAGTTGAGAATTACGCGGAGATGGCGCTCGAGATTTTTGAAAACCGAACAGACGGGATTGAAAGCTATCATCCTTACCTCGCACGACTATATTCTGGATATGGCAAAGAAGGCCAAGAGGACCTCGTACCTGCCGTGATGGAGTATCAGCATGTCATGCAAAACGTCGAAGGTAAATTACCCAAAGACCATCCTTTTGTATCACGTGCGTTGGGGCGTTGGCTAAATATGCGCCACCGTATTGTGCGCGAAGGCAAACTCGATGAAGCTCAAGAGGCAGGTATGTGCGAGTGCTGGCCCTACGATAAAAAGCGCAATGAAGCGATTCAGCCGATCAAACGCGTTCCGCCTGTCATGCCGCGTAAAGCGTGGCAGTCAGGATTTTCACTTGTTGAGTTTGATGTGGATGATGCGGGCAATGTTATTAATCCGCGCTTGCTCGAAAGTTGGCCAGAAGAGGTGTTCGACAAGTCTTCAATTAAGGCTGTGAAGCAGTGGAAATATACGCCGCGCACAGAGGCGGAGGTCGATAGTGACCGCACGGATATTGTCACAACAATTCGTTATGTTTTGACAGGGCCAGGCGGTCGCGTGATTGAATAGCTGCCGTAGTTGGCTTAAATTATTTTTAGCAAAGCCAAACTCGGCTTTGCTATTTTTTTACCGTCTTAGTCACCGCCTTCTTCCGCGCGGCGTCGCGTTCTAGCATGGGTTTCAGGAAGCGGCCTGTCCAGCTAGCTTTGGATTTGGCGACGTCTTCGGGTGTGCCTATGGCGACGATTTCGCCGCCGCCGTCTCCGCCCTCTGGGCCGATATCGATGATGTGGTCACAGGCTTTCACGACATCCAGATTGTGCTCAATGATAATCATCGTATTGCCCGTGCCGACAAGCTCTTGCAGCACGTCGAGCAGTTTCGCAACGTCGTGGAAGTGAAGACCAGTGGTTGGTTCATCTAGGATATAAAGTGTGCGACCTGTCGCGCGTTTCGAGAGTTCCTTGGCGAGTTTAATGCGCTGCGCCTCACCGCCTGAAAGCGTCGTCGCCTGCTGTCCGACTTTGAGGTAGCCAAGCCCAACGCGTTTTAGCGTGACCATTTTATCGCGAATAGACGGCACGGCTTTGAAGAAATCCGCCGCCTCGTCAATTGTCATAGACAAAACATCGGCGATGGATTTCCCTTTGAATTTTATCTCCAACGTTTCGCGGTTATAGCGCGCACCCTTACAGACATCACAGGTCACAAACACATCGGGGAGGAAGTGCATTTCGATCTTTATCACGCCGCCGCCTTGGCAGGCTTCGCAGCGCCCGCCTTTGACGTTAAAGCTAAACCGTCCTGATTTATAGCCGCGTGTTTTGGCCTCGGGCAGGCCAGCAAACCAATCGCGTATCGGCGTAAAAGCGCCTGTATAAGTCGCGGGGTTAGAGCGCGGCGTGCGCCCAATCGGGCTTTGGTTGATATCAATGACTTTATCGAGATGCTCAAAGCCAGTGGCTTTCGTGTGGGGGAGGGCGGGCTTGCCTGAATTATTGAGCTTTCGCGCGGCTGCGCGGTAGAGCGTCTCAATCGTGAGCGTCGATTTTCCGCCACCCGACACGCCTGTCACGCAGGTCATTACGCCAAGCGGAAACTCTGCGGTGACGTTTTTAAGATTATTTCCGCTCGCCCCTTCGATACGGAGCACTTTCTTGGGGTTAATCTTGCGGCGCTGCTCTGGGATATGGATGGACTTGCGCCCTGTGAGATAATCCGCAGTGAGAGATTTCTTATTTTTCTTAATTTTGGCAGGCGTACCTTCAGTGATAACCTCGCCGCCATTGACGCCTGCGAGCGGGCCCATATCGACGACATAATCTGCCGTCAAAATCGCGTCTTCATCATGTTCGACGACCACAACCGTATTACCCAGATCGCGAAGATTTTGTAGCGTCTCAAGGAGGCGCGCATTATCGCGTTGGTGCAGGCCAATTGACGGCTCGTCCAGCACATAAAGGACACCCGTTAGGCCTGACCCAATTTGGGAAGCAAGGCGGATGCGTTGACTTTCCCCGCCCGACAGCGAGCCTGAGCCTCGACCAAGAGACAGATAATCAAGCCCAACAGCGTTGAGGAATTTCAAGCGGTCGCAAATCTCTTTTAATATACGTTCCGCGATTTCCATTTGCTGCTTGGAGAGCTTTTTATGGAGCCCTTCATAGAGAGTGAGCGTGTCACGAATACTCATCTCACCTGATTCTGTGATATCCATTTCGGCCACTTTTACACAGAGCGCTTCGGGTTTAAGGCGTCTACCGTCACAGACATCGCATTTCGCCCCCGACATATATTTGCCAAGCTCTTCGCGCATCCAAGTGCTGTCCGTGTCGCGGTAGCGGCGTTCTAAGTTCGGGATGACGCCTTCAAAGGGTTTGGTCGTTTCGTAGCGGCGGCCCTCATCTTGATAGACGAATTTAATTTTCGCGCCTTTTGTGCCGTAAAGTACCACATCCTGCGCGCCGTCCGCGAGGTCATGCCATTTCGTGTCCACGCTAAACCCGTAATGCTTAGAGAGCGCTTTCAGCGTTTGCATATAGAGACTGCTCGGTGTTTTAGACCACGGCGCGATGGCCCCGCCGCCAAGCGATTTGCTCGTGTCGGGCACGACCATGTCGGGCGCAAACTTTTGCTCTATGCCGAGGCCGTCGCAATGCGGGCAAGCGCCGTGCGGGCTATTAAAGGAGAAAAGCCGCGGCTCAATTTCTGGAATGGTAAAGCCAGAAACAGGGCAGGCAAATTTCTCTGAAAAAAGTGTACGTTTGCCGTCCTCCTCTGCGACTTCCGCGACAGCCAAACCCTCGGCGAGACGCAGCGCCGTCTCAAGGCTATCGGCGAGACGGCTCTCTAGGCCTTCGCGAACCACGACGCGGTCAATGACGATATCAATGTCGTGTTTGAACTTCTTATCGAGCGGCTCCATCTCTTCAATGCGCACGAACTCGCCGTTGATTTTGGCGCGCTGAAAGCCTTGGCGCATGAAGTCCGCGAACTCTTTGCGGAACTCACCTTTGCGGCCCCGCACAAATGGCGCGAGGATATAGAGCTTTGTGCCGTCCTCCATCGCCATGATGATGTCGACCATTTGCGAGACGGTCTGGCTCTCAATCGGCAGGCCTGTCGCAGGCGAATAAGGTATGCCAACACGTGCCCACAAAAGGCGCATATAATCGTAAATCTCTGTGACCGTGCCGACTGTTGAACGCGGGTTCTTAGATGTCGTTTTTTGCTCAATCGAGATGGCGGGGGAGAGGCCCTCAATACTGTCTACATCTGGCTTTGATTGTAGCTCTAGGAATTGACGCGCATAAGCCGACAGGCTTTCGACATAGCGGCGCTGCCCTTCAGCGTAAATCGTATCAAAAGCGAGTGAGGATTTACCCGAACCTGACAGGCCCGTCACGACAATCAACTTATCACGCGGCAGGTCGACATTGACCCCTTTAAGATTGTGCTCACGCGCGCCGCGCACACGAATATGTGTCAGGGAAGAAGAGGCCATAGAGGGTAATCCAAATGGAAAAGATATTAACAAAAACTATACGCGTCAAAGTGGACTTAAGGTTCCCACTGGGACAATACAATTGAGACGTCCGATTCTATGTGTGTAACTTCATAGGCGCAGGACTTGCAATTAAGAACAAATTGTGAACATAATAGGCGAAAAGTCAAGTATAGGTGATGATATGGCAGGCTCAGTCAATAAGGTAATTCTCGTCGGTAATGTCGGGAATGATCCCGAAGTGCGTACATTTGGAAATGGCGGCAAGGTGGCTAATCTGTCTTTGGCGACATCAGAGACGTGGAAAGACCGCCAGTCGGGTGAGCGCAAAGAGAAAACCGAATGGCACCGCGTGGCTGTGTTCGGTGACGGCCTTGTGGGCGTTGTTGAGCGCTACATCAAGAAAGGCTCAAAGCTTTACATCGAAGGCAAGCTACAGACGCGTAAATGGCAAGACCGCGACGGTAATGACAAATATACAACTGAGATCGTCTTGCAGGGCCCGAACTCTAGCCTCACCATGCTCGACAGTCGCAATAGCCAAGGCGGTGGCGGCGGAGGCTATGGCCAAGGTGGCGGTGGCTATAATCAGGACAGCGGTGGCTACGGGCAGGGCGGGGGCAATGTCACCCAAGGCCGTAGTCAATCAGCGTCCATGCAAGAAGGACCCGCCGATAATTTTGACCTAGACGACGAGATTCCGTTCTAGGCCTATCTAAACCTCACACAGGCCTCCAAAATTTAGCATTTTGTACACTATGTTTGTTGTGCGCGCGTAAAGTAATAAGCTGTAATCTCCATAACCATATAAATTATGATTGTGGGATACGATATGTGGATACGTTCAAATTATAAGCAAAATACGGATGGTAACTTTTCGACAATAGCGGCCTTTACCGTTAGCCTGCTGATGGTATTAGTCTCTGCGGCTGTCGAGACATCCCGACTTTCATCGACAAACTCCAAGTTACAATCCATCACGGATATGGCTGTGCTCGCGGGGGCTATCGCCGCGGACAAAAGAGCGAGTGATCGTCAAGAAATTGTCGAAGACATCCTTGCGCAAAATCTTGCGGCATTGGGTGATAAGATACAGGTTCAAACCCCTGTTATCGAGTTTGATGATGTTACACAAACAGTGTCTGTTCAACTTGAAGCGAATGTGAATAGCTATCTTGCGAAGTTTCTTGGTAAATCTGAACTCACGACGTCAGTCGAAAGCGAGTCTCTTTTCGCAGCCGCGGCAATCGCACCAATTTCAATTGCCTTCGCGCTTGATGTCTCAGGATCGATGTCCAATTTAACCGCTGATGGTGATGTGAAAATTGAGACATTAAAGGATTCTATCCCTGTCTTATTTGAAAGTCTTGAAGCTGGGAGCAAAAGCAAAGCTAAGTTAGCGGAGAAGCTACGGACAGGTATGTCTGCCTATAATACGGCACTCGTCGATCAGCAGCCAATGGATATTGGATGGGATCATTTGGAAGACTCTGTTGACGCCCTAGCGGCAGCAGGTGGTACCAACTCTACGCCTGCACTGCAGAACTCATATGATCAACTTCTCGAAGATAGAGCTTATCGCGAAAGCCAAGGCGAGGATATTTCTGATCTCGTTGAGTATGTGATTTTTATGACGGACGGGGACAACAACCAACCTGAATGGGATATTGAGTCTGCGCAAATTTGTGAAGCGATGAAGGACGACGGCATTGATATTTACTCGATTGCGTTCGCGGCACCAGGGAAGGGTGAAGCTCTCCTGCTTGATTGCGCGTCTTCAAATGCTGGCGATAAAAAGAAAAATGGCAACAAAGATGATGACAAATGCATGGACAGTGGGTCAGGAGGCGACGGTCAAGCGCTTGGGCATTGCGACGGTAAGGAAAAGAAGGACCTAGAAGAGGCGAAATCAGCTTACTACTTTGATGCGTCCGATGCTGATGCCTTCAAAGAAGCGTTTGATGAAATTGGTGAAAGCATTGCGCAAGTTTATATCCGCATCCTGTAGCTAAATCGGATGTTCCAATAAATAAAGCCGCCCAATGGGGCGGCTTTATGTGTTTATGGCTGTGTCAGCTTACGCTATCCGCCGATAACAGCGCACCCAATCCGCGCGCCCGCCGCACCGCTGGGTTGGCTTTGATAATCATCTGCACCCGCATGGAGTATGAGCGCCGTACCATCTGCATCCATGAGGGCGGGGAGGCCGTGTTCGCCGTAAATAGACACCTTCTCATTGGTTACAACAAATGTGCCTGTGCCGTCCGCAGACACATTTACATTCATCATATCGCCTGCATGTGGGCCCTCTGGCATCTTATGGCCGTGGTCTGCCATAGTGGGATTATAGTGGCCACCAGAGCTTTTGAAATCAGGCGCGTCGCATTTTCCAACTTCATGAAAATGCATGGCGTGGTCGCCTGGTGAAATGCCTGCGACGGCCACAGTGACTTTTGTACCTGCTTTACCAAGGTCTTCGAGCACCAAGCTGCCGAGCGCTTTACCATCCGCGCTTAAAATTGTCTGGGTAAGAGGGCTGTTGGCTTTGGCCGCATCGGGTAAATCAGGTCCACTTTGTGAGCAAGCCGCCATAGTTGCTGCGGCGCAAAGGAGTGTCAGTGTGGGGGCTAATTTGGGTAGGTGTAAGCGCGTCATAAGTCTCTCCAGTTAAACAGTGTTACCTTAAACTACGCGCCGCGCCTCTCAAGAGTTCCTTTTGCATAAATCTTCAAGAAACAGCTCAATATAGGCCAAAATATAGCTCAATTTAGGGCTAAAAATTTGCGGGCAGAGGGGGGGACTGCTAGGTTTATAGGGTTAATGGCGCGCGATTCGAATGCGTCTTTGACGCTATGAAAATGACAGGACGTTACACCATTGACTGCTGACAACGACATACCCGAAGATGACGATAGTCTCCCGCCCGTAGACGGCGGTGGAGATGGCGACGACGGGGGTCTGCCTGACGGTATTGAGCAAATTACAATCGAAGATGAGATGCGCCGCAGCTATCTCGATTATGCTATGTCTGTCATTGTCAGCCGCGCTATTCCAGATGTGCGCGACGGCCTAAAACCTGTTCACCGTCGTATTCTCTATTCGATGCATGAGAACGGCTTTACGCGCGACAAAGCCTATAAAAAATCCGCCCGTGTTGTGGGTGACGTAATCGGTAAATACCACCCGCACGGCGATAGTGCGGTTTATGACGCGCTTGTGCGCATGGCCCAAGATTTCTCCATGGGATTGCCGCTACTCGATGGGCAAGGCAATTTTGGCTCTGTGGACGGCGACCCACCTGCTGCGATGCGCTATACCGAAGTGCGCATGGATAATCCGGCTGCAAGCTTGTTGGCCGATATTGAGAAGAACACCGTCAATTTTCAAGACAATTATGACGCGTCAGAGAGCGAGCCCGTTGTGCTGCCGTCGCGTTTTCCAAATATACTCGTCAATGGTGCGGGCGGTATCGCGGTTGGTATGGCCACGAATATCCCTCCACATAACCTCGGCGAAGTGATTGATGTCGCGACTGCGCTTCTTGAAAACGGCGCATTGACGGATGATGAGATATTAGAGCTCATTCCAGGACCAGACTTCCCGACGGGCGCGCTAATTATGGGCCGCTCTGGCTCTAAATCCTCTGTGCTAACTGGCAAGGGGTCTATCATTATGCGCGCCGTGACGGATGTTGAAGAAATCCGCAAAGACCGCTTTGCGATTATCGTCACTGAGCTGCCTTATCAAGTCAACAAAGCCATGCTGATTGCGAAAATCGCAGGTCTAGTAAATGACAAACGCATTGAAGGCATTTCAGGTATTCGCGACGAATCTGACCGCACAGGTATGCGCATCGTGATTGAGCTCAAGCGTGACGCCGTCGCCGATGTTGTGTTGAACCAGCTATTCCGTTTCTCAGCCCTGCAAAGTAATTTCAGCTCTAATATGCTGGCGCTCAACGGCGGTCGCCCAGAGCAGATGAATGTGCGCCAAATGATTGAGGCGTTTCTGACATTTCGCGAAGAAGTCATTGCGCGGCGCTCAAAATACGATCTCGCAAAGGCCCGCGCACGGGCACACATCCTCGTTGGCCTCGCGACAGCTGTGGCCAATATTGACGAGATTATCAAAATTATCCGTAGCTCAGCCAACCCCAAAGAAGCGCGCGAACGGCTGACGTCCCGCGCGTGGGACGCGAAATCTATGGGTGCACTGATT
>CALLME010000294.1 GCA_938007945.1 uncultured Caulobacterales bacterium | reverse complement strand
AGGAGACGCGTTTTGCCGTCCCTGTAATATATTTTGAGCGCCAAGTCTAAAGCCCGCTTGAAAAGAAAGACTAACATTGACCAAATTTTCAGAGCTCTCGCTCGCGCCAGCTCTTATGCGCGCTCTCGCAGATCAAGGTTATGAGACGCCGACCCCTATACAGGCGCAGGCCATCCCACTTGTGAAGCAAGGCCATGACTTACTTGGTATTGCGCAAACGGGCACGGGTAAAACGGCGGCTTTTGCTTTGCCGACGATTGATTATCTTATTCGCGAAGAGCGCGATGCGCCTAAACGTGGCGGCCGTGTACTTGTGCTGGCGCCTACACGTGAGCTTGCGCAACAAATCGCGGCGAGCTTTCGTGCCTACGGTAAGTTCATGGATTTGTCTGTGGCGTGTATTTTTGGCGGCGCCTCTGTGCGGGGTCAGATAAAAGCCGTGGTCGGCGGGAATGACGTGCTTGTCGCCACACCCGGCCGTTTGATTGACCTTATACAGCAAAAAGCCTTGCGCCTGTCTGATGTTGAAGTGCTCATCTTAGATGAAGCTGATCAGATGATGGATATGGGGTTTATCCACGCGTTAAAACAGATCGTGCCGCTGCTACCAAAGGAACGCCAAACGCTGTTCTTCTCAGCCACTATGCCCAAGAAAATCAAGCAACTCGCGGACCAATTTCTAACTGCGCCCAAAACGGTCTCTGTTACGCCTGCTGCCACCACAGCAGAGCGTGTCGAGCAGCAGATTTACCGGTGCCAAAAGGCCGAAAAGCAAGCGCTTCTTGTCACGCTTTTGCAGGCCTATGATTTTAACCGCGCGCTTGTGTTCTCGCGCACAAAACACGGTGCTGACCGTATCGTAAAAAAGCTTGCGGCAGCGGGCATTCCTGCGGGCGCGCTGCACGGCAATAAAAGCCAAGGGCAGCGCCAACGCATTTTAGCGGCGTTCAAAGGCGGCGATAGCCGTGTCTTGGTCGCCACAGATATTGCCGCACGCGGCATTGATATTGACGGTATTACGCACGTTATTAATTACGACCTCCCAAATGTGGCCGACCAATATGTGCACCGAATTGGGCGCACAGCACGGGCAGGGCGGTCGGGTCTTGCCGTCTCTTTTTGTTCGCCCGATGAAGCGGCTTATCTCAAAGATATTCAAAAGCTGATCAAACAGACTTTACCCGTCATGCCTTTGCCAGAGGACTTTAATAAAAAGGTCGCAGCTGTCGCGCGTATGAAGCCTGCGCCGTCTCAGGGTCACAGCCCGCGCAATGATCCGCGCCGTAAGAAGCAAGGCGTCCATCAAGGCGGGGGTGAGGGTAGTGAAGGCCGCAATAAAAAACGGCGCAAAGGCTTTAAGAAAAAAGCCAATGCCGCCCAAGCCGATATTGAAAGCGCGATTAATTCCGACTCGCCCACATCATCTAAAAAGACCCCGTCTAAAAACGCGCGCCCCAAGAACGCTGGGCGCCGCGCCGCGCCGTCTCGCGACGATAAACACGTAAGAGATGTCCCCGAATGGAAGCGCAAATCGACTAACCCTGACGGCTCTCGTTCGCAGCGTAAAAAGCGCAATGAAGAGCGCCGTCCAAAAGGTGAGGGCACGAGACCGGACGCAAAAAAAGAGGGCGGCAAAAATAAGCCATTTAACCGTAAGCCCAAAAAAGCAGGCGGCAAGTCACGTACAGATCCAAGCGGCGGACAAAAAGGGTCAGGCCGTAAAGGGAGAGATGCAAACGCCAAGCCTCAAAACCGTGGCGGTGAAGCGCCGCCGAAGCGTAGAAATAGCCGAAAATAATAAAATAAAAGCCCGCCTGAAAGCGGGCTTTTTACTGTATTTAATTTGAATAATTCCGCTACGGCATTGCGGCGCTATAAGCGAGAACGGCGTCGCCAGGCTGTAACGTATAGACTTCCGCGACTTGCTCTTTCTCAAGCAGCAGTTTGGATCGCAGGGCTTCGATTTCGCGGCGACGCTCCTCAAATCTTGGCATATCCGCTTTGTTGAGCGGCTTACCTGAAAGCTGATTAAGCTGACGCGGGTTAATATGTCTGCCGTTTTTCAGCACTTCATAATGCAGGTGTGGGCCTGTGGACGCGCCAGTTGATCCGACATAACCGATGATTTGGTCTTGGGTGACGCGCTTGCCTTTTTTAATGCCGCGCGCAAAGTTTTTCATATGGGCATAGGCGGTAGAGTAGCCGTCAGAGTGTTTGATACGGATATAATTGCCGTAGCCGCCGTAACGATTGGCGCGTACCACTGTGCCAGTACCCGCCGCCATAATCGGCGTGCCAGAACGTGCGCCAAAATCAACGCCTTTGTGCATTTTGCGGTAGCCAGAAATCGGATGTTTACGTCGACCAAAAGAGGAGGTTAGACGCGCGCCATTAATTGGCGTGGCGCGGAGTTTACGCTTGGCCGTTTTGCCTTTGGCATCATAAAAGTTTTCACGGCCTTTGCTGTCCTCAAACAAATAATAGGTCGATGTCTTGCCGCGCGGGCTGAAAGAGGTGTAAAGCAAATCGCCTGCTTTAATAATCTCGCCTTTATGATTGCGCGAGACATTAAAGACCATCTCAAATTCATCGCCGGGCTGAATATCGCGCTGAAAATCGACGGAATATTCATAGATATTGGCAAATTGCACAATGACTTTGTCAGGCGCGCCTTTGGCATTGGCGTCAAGATAAAGGCTGTTTTCAATCTTTCCGCTGACAACCATTTGGTCAAAGCGAAGCTCGGCTGCGACTTCGCGCGCTTTAAATCCATCGCCCGCTTTTGAGACAAAAATCGTTTTATCCGAATTAGGCTTAAACGTCATATCGGTCAGTTCGTCGCCTGAGAAAGACAGATGGAATGTCTGGCCCGCACGGATATTACGCGGCGGAAACACTTCGGCAAAAGCTTTGGTAAGCTGATAGGCTGTGCCTGATGGCAATCCATTTTTTTGCAATAGCGGGCCGAGATTCTGTCCTGATTTAAGTGTTAGGCTCAGCTCTTTATGCGCGCTCATATCTGGATCGATGAGATAAAGGTCGTCACGCGTGAGGTCAAATGTCGTAAGGCTTGCAAGCTCGGCGACAGGCGCGTCCGCTTGCGCGTCTTGGGAATTTGGGAATATGAAACTTGCGGTCAGAGCAATGGCGGCTAAAACGCCAAGGCCGTGAAACCGGCGGTCATTGTAAATGCGTGTGCTTTTAACAGTCGCAAATCCGTGGGCGCGCTCTTTCAAACCGTCCTTAAGCCTGTTTGATGACGGCTCAGATTGGGGCGCAGTGCTGTCTTGTGGGGCGGACGACATAGAACTCTTTACCATAAAGTGGAATTTGAAGGCAATCATGGAAAGTTATGCCTTATAAGTCGTTAATTTCAAGCGTCCTAACATTAATAATACAGCTATTTTGCTATTTTTTAACGCCAGTCCGTCATGGCTCAATGCAATAAGGATGTTATGCGGTTAACGCTAGCCAGACTAAACGGTTGGGTTTAACTTAAAACAGCTGTTTGCAGATGTAGCTGCGACCATATAGGGAGGCACAATCGTAATTATGTCTTCTGATGACACCCCCACTGTCGATGGCACAGCCTCTCATCTTGATGTGCGTCAAATTGATGTGAGTCAAAAAAAGCGGTGGCCTGTCTGGCGTGTTCTTGGCTGGCTGTGTCTGAGTCTGTTGATCATCATTGTCATCGCGGCGGCCTATATCTGGCAAAACCGTTATAGCTATATCGAACAAGCCGTTGAAGATGTGCTCGCCCAGCGCGGACTTGACGCTGAAATTTCAATCAAGTCCATCAATAGGTCTCAAACTAGATTGAGCGATATCGACATCAAAGCGGATGGGCAGCCCGTTTTTTCTGCGGATAAATTACAGCTTGAATATGATTGGCGCGAAGGGCTTAAGGGGCGAATGAACCGCATCGTTGTGACGGGCGCAGATGTCGCGCTCAAAGTGGACGAAAAGGGCCGCATAATAAACAGCTGGATGCCAGAGCCTGACCCCAATTCAGAGCTCGTATTGCCGCCAAATGGCATACAACTCACAGATACGGCGTTAACCCTCGACAGTCCTTACGGGATAGTCAAAGCGCGCGGTGATGTGACATTTTCTGACTTGAGTAAATTTCGCGCCGATATCAACGTCACGCCGTCAAACTTTAGCTTTGGGAAGCTTGAGGTCAAAGGCGGCGGAAAAATCTTCGCCGATATTAGTCCAGAGAAAAATGCGGTGACGGCCTTGCTTGATTTCACAGATATGGTGCATCCGCTAGGCGGCCTGTCTTATGCGAGTGTGAATGCAGACGTCACTTTTGATGTGGTAGACGGCCGAAGCGAAGTTGTTGGCCCTGTTAAGCTTAGTTTTGCGAAACTGGTCAGCGACCGACTATCGGCTGAAAACGGCACGCTTGATTGGGACGGCGGATTTGCAGTGCGCCCAGATTCAGCCGTTATTCGTGAGGCTGACGGGCGTTGGTCTGCGGAGATGAAGCGGCTGACCTATTCAGACGCGGCGGGGCAAACTAAGCTCGCAAAAGCGCTGACCCTTAACGGCCCCATGAAAGCTGCGCCTGTGACGACGCACTTCGCCGATAGCTTGACCACCCGTGTGACAGCGTTGTTATCAGAAACGGATGTGAGCGGTGCGGGGCAGTTTTTCCGCTTGGATGACAAGGTCGAAGTCAGCTTGTCAGAGCCGCTTGAACTGCGCGCGCAAAAATCAAACTTGACGCTTTTTCCCACTGAGGGGCGTCTGTTCTATGACTATAACCGTGTCGACGAAACGCTCGAAGTGGCGGGGACAGCCAAGCTTAGCGGCGCGCAATCCCTCATATTAAACAGGCTACGTCTCTCCGCGCGCTCACCTGAAGGGCTCTCCATTTCTGATGTTAACGCGTTCTC
>CALLME010000293.1 GCA_938007945.1 uncultured Caulobacterales bacterium | reverse complement strand
CCACCTGTATGATAGCCGCGACGCCAGCGGTAATCTTGTCCCGCAGGCGTTTCATATGGATGCTCTTTATCTTTCACCCAGAACTGTTTTGTATAGCTGTGGAAGGCATAGACTTCGGCCTGAATAGGATAATCTTCCCAGTCTTTCGCCGACTTCTTATTGAGTTGCTCATGCTGCCATGGGTCTTCGAAATCAGTGTAGTCCTCTGTAGGGACAATGTCTTTGCCGCGCTCAAGCACGCAGACTTTCATCCCGCGCTCGGCCATTTCTTTGGCCACCCAGCCGCCCGACATACCAGAGCCGACAACGATGACATCAAAGTCATATGTTTTTTCATCAGCCATATCTATGTCGCCCACGTCTTAGGGAAATCCGCCAGCGGTACACAGCCAATCCACTCGCCCGGTACAGGCTCATAGGCGAGCTCTTCTGACGCGCCAATCTCGCTCATATAATAAGCCGTTGCCGCCGTTTGTTTCATGTCCTTGTAAAAATCATCTTTGATTTTTCCGCCGTAAACATCAGCGTCATATTTGCTGAGCAGGCTTTCTTTCTGCTTGGCTGACATATTGGCAAAGCTCTGCCCCGCTTTGGCGTTAAGCGTTTTGCCAAGCGCGTCCATGCCTGCCGTCCAATACGCTTTGAAATTATCATCGCCCCAGTCTTTGACGAGCGAGGCGAGCGTTGCAGGCACACCCGCCGCAATCGCGCCGCCTGTCTCAGTCGCGGGGATGATGGTGTCGACCACCGCCGTCAGCGTGACCATATTAGCCGCTGAGAGTTCAGACGCGGTCTTCGTTGTTTTTGCGGAACCCGCACTTCCCTCTTTCGCGCCGCTGCACGCTGCCAAAGCCCCGCTCGCAGATATTGCAAGCAGACCTTTAATAGCGTCCCTGCGGCTTGTGCCGATATTATGCATGAGAGGCTCCATGTGAAATGAACTTTTTACGCAGAGCAAAGAGCAGGCCATAAGCTAGCACGAGCACAATCGGGAAAAGCAAAATCTTACCCAGTGTTGCCTGCCCCGCCGCGAGTTGCACGGCATCACCTACTACGCCTGCGGCTTGCGCTTTTTCTGTTTCACTATCAATCCAGCCACCAATAACAGGCTGCCACATCGCAAGGCCCATCATGCCAACTCCGCCGATAATCGACATACCCAGCGCGCCGGTTTGCGGCATATATTCGCCGATAAATCCAATCATCGTTGGCCAGAAATAACAGACGCCAATCGCAAATACGATGGCCGCCACATAAGTCATCGGCCCTGTCGCCATGCTGAGCAAGAAGACACCGAGCGTTGTGACCACGGCCGAGAACAGCAGAACACCAATCGGGTTGAGCGCATGTACAAGCGGCCCCGCAAAATATCGCCCCACCGCCATAAGGCCTGTCACAATCGCGAGAATAATCAGCGGGTTTGCACCTGAGCTTTCGAGCAGTGAGCCGACCCATTGCTGCGTGCCAAGCTCTGTTGTCGCTGTGATTGTCATCAAAACGCACATGAAAATAAAGAGCGGTGAAATCAGCGCTTTTAAGTTCTTACCTGTGTCCGTCAGGTCAGTCTTATCGTGCTGCACATCTGGGAATTTCGTAGTGAAAATCATATAGCCGTAAATGAGGGTCGGGATAAGCATGACCGCGATTTCAAGCTGCCATGTCGGATTACCGCCTGCACCGAATAGCTTCTTCACAGCGAGCGCTGCGAGTGAGCCTACGACAATGCCGCCTGGGAACCAGACATGAAACTTATTCAGCATCGTCGTTTTATTTTCGCGGTACATATTTGCAATCATCGGATTACAGGCCGCTTCAACGGCGCCATTGGCAAAGCCGACAAAGAAGGTTGAAATCATCAACCCCATAAATCCACCTGCGAAAATCGTCAGCCCTAATCCGAGCAAGTGCCCGAGGAAGGCGACAATCATAATGAGGCGCGGGCCGATGGCGTTGTAAATTAATCCACCAATAATGGTCGCGGCAGGGAAGCCGAAAAACGCCATGGAGGCTGTCCAACCGAGCTGTGCTTTGGTGAGGCTAAACTCTGTGCCGAGGTCATTGAGCATGCCTGCCCGAATGGCAAAAGTCATGGCGGTGACGCAGAGCGCCACGCAACTCAACACGAAAAGCCGGTTCGGCTTTATTCCCTCATTCATCGCCAGTGTTGTATCAACCATTTTCTTCCCCTTATTATATTTAATTAATTCAAGGCTCTTCTTTGGAGCCATTAAACCTCTAGGTTAGTCCTAGCATTTTCTTATTCGTCTTTTTGTCCGCTGCGCCGCCTGCGAAATCATCAAAGGCTTTATCTGTCACGCGAATGATGTGATCTTTGACAAATTGCGCCCCTTCGCGCGCGCCGTCTTGGTTGTGCTTGAGCGCGCATTCCCATTCCACCACAGCCCAGCCATCAAAATCATTGGCCGCCATTTTCGCGAAAATCGCTTTGAAATCTATTTGCCCATCACCAAGAGAGCGGAAACGTCCCGGACGATCCACCCAGCTTTGATAGCCGCCGTAAATTCCTGATTTTCCTGTCGGATTAAATTCCGCATCTTTGACGTGGAACATACGGATGCGGTCTTTGTAGTGGTCTATGAAGGCGAGGTAATCCAGCTGCTGCAAAATGAAATGGCTTGGGTCATAAAGGATGTTGCAGCGCGGGTGATTGTCGACGCGCTCCAGCAGCATTTCAAATGTGATACCGTCATGCAGGTCTTCACCAGGATGTATTTCAAAACAAACATCCACGCCGCACTCATCATAGTAATCAAAAATCGGACGCCAGCGGCGCGCCAATTCATCAAAGCCCTCTTCGACAAGGCCCGCAGGGCGTTGCGGCCAAGGATACATAAAGGGCCAAACGAGCGCGCCTGAGAATGAGACCGAACGGTCAAGACCCAGACGCTGAGAGGCTTTGGCGGCGAACATGACTTGCTCTACCGCCCAGCGCTGACGGTCATCGGGTTTGCCGTGGAGGTGCGCAGGTGCAAACGCGTCAAAGGCCGTGTCATAAGCAGGATGCACAGCGACAAGCTGTCCTTGGATATGGGTCGAAAGCTCTGTAATTTTCACGCCGTTCTCGGCGCAACGTCCTTTTAACTCATCACAATAAGTCTGGCTTTCTGCGGCGAGTTTGAGGTCCATACAGACGGGATTATCAGACGGAATTTGTACGCCCTTATAGCCCGCGTCTGCCATCCACTTGCAGGCGTTATCCATACTATCAAACGGGGCGTCGCCCATAAATTGCGCGAGGAAAATTCCGGGACCTTTGAGGGTTTTCATGATTTAATCTCTATCCATTTTGAGTTCTTTTTACTGCTGGTCAGCAGTGCTTCGACAAAGGCCATACCGCGCACACCAGCCTCTATGCCCGTTGTGCTGCCGCCGTTTGTTTGAATAGCTTTGGCAAAATCGAGATAGCAATTGGCGAAGGCTTCGAGATAGCCTTCGGGATGGCCTGGCGGTGTGCGGAACCAATCTTGCGCACCTTGCGAAAGATACCCATTCGCCGCGCGCAAGATTTCTGTCGGTTTATCAAGATAAGTCCGCGTGAGCGTATTAGGTTCTTCCTGATGCCATTCCAGCCCACCTGTTTCGCCGTAAACGCGAATAGACAGGCTGTTCTCATTGCCGACGCAAATCTGGCTCGCAGATAGCGTGCCTTTGATGCCGTCTTCCATCCGAAACAGAGCAGAACCATCATCATCTAGACGTCTACCATCCACGAAAATAGATAAATCAGCCGCGACATGGGTCATGCGTTTGCCTGTGATAAATTCAGCGAGATTATGGGCGTGCGTGCCAATATCGCCCATACAGCCCGAGCCGCCGGAGCGCGCAGGGTCTGTGCGCCAATCGGCTTGTTTATTATCAACCTCAGTTGCGAGCCAGCCTTGAATATATTCGACGAAGACTTTACGCACTTTGCCAATGCCGCCTGCCTCAATAATGCCGCGCGCCTCCCCAACAAGTGGATAGCCGAGATAGGTATGGGTGAGGCCGTAAGATTTACCGCTCGCTTTGACGATTTTACGAAGCTGCTTGGCTTCTTTTAAATTCAGCGTGGCGGGTTTGTCCGAAAGGACATGAAAGCCCGCCTCAAGCGCAGCTTTCGCGACGGGGAAATGCACGTGATTGGGCGTCACGATTGAGACAAAATCCATGCGCTCTGATTCAGGGCGTGCGGCCTCGCCCACCATCATGGCTTCAAAGTCAGCATAACAACGTGATGGGTCTAGCCCGAGCGCGGCTCCGGTGGTTTTGCAATTATCCGCATCTCTTGAGAATGCGCCACAGACAAGGTCAATCTTGCCGTCAAGCCGCGCAGCCAAACGGTGTACTTCGCCGATGAAAGCGCCTTGGCCACCGCCGACCATACCGTATTTAATGACGGAATTTTCCCGTGCCATTCTATCTCCCTAAATTTACGACTTCTTAGCGGGCCTGTTATTATGTTCGCCTACCATAACGAGAACGCGGCACTGTGCAAGGCGGCGGCGATCCCCCCTTTGATTTTACTTAAGACAGCCTGCCGCGCCTTCGTTGGTAATCAGGCGCACATCGGAGAGCGAAACTTGGAAAGCATCATCAGATGTCAACGTGAAAGGCGCGGTCACGCTACCCAGGCTGCTACCCTCTGCAAAGCACGAAAGCTTGACTTGATATTCTTGCCACTCACCTTGCGGCGCTTTGGCCAGCGATGTGCCAAGCGGCTGTGCTTCGGTCACGCAGTCTTTGCCGCAGAGCACATTCAGATCAAGATTAGTGCCGTCCATATCTGTGTCACGGCGGATGCGGAAATACACCGCCATATCCGCCGTTGTTTGACGCGAAAGATCAATGGCGTTCCCGCCGACCTCAAAGCGCGCCTCGCCGCGACCATCCCATTCGATTGTGCGGATATTTTCCTGCGCCCCGTCATCGGCTGAGTTGACTTGGATAATTCCTTGCGGCGAACGACCACGCGTCGTCGCAATCGTCGTTTTACCTGCGCTGTCATGGGCATACATCGCCCATGGGAAGACAGATTTACCGACGCGGAAATAATCACTGTCATTTTTCACAGCAAGCGAAATACCTGCCTCCTCAGACAACTCACCCACCTTGCCGGGCTTTGCATATGACAGGCCGTAGCCATAAGCAAAGAGCGGGTCGTAATTCTCGTCGCCCACATTTAGTGGCGTCTGTACGGCTGTGCGTGGCCAAGAGTAAGGCAATGTGCCTTTAAAGTCTGCGTCGCCAAACAAAACGTCTGTCGCGTAACCACCTTCAGAGCCTGGCAACCACGCCGCCACAAACGCGTCAGAGCTATTAATCTCGCGGTTCATCCAGAGCGGACGTCCTGAGAGGAACACAGCCACAACGGGAATGCCGTCAGCTTTATATTTTTGCAAAAGCGCAAGGTCGCTATCATCACCTGGTTTGTAGGACAGATTATCAATATCGCCTTTGAATTCGGCATATGGGTCTTCACCAAAAACAACCATCGCCACATCAGGCTTACCGCTATAGTTACCGTCTTCAGAGAGCGTTACCGAACCGCCGCCTGCTTCGACGTGGCGCTTCACGCCATCATAAAATGATGAGCCACCTGGGAAATCAGAATTTGAATTCCCTGTGCCCTGCCAAGACAATGTCCAGCCACCTGATTGCTTGCCGATATTGTCGGCGCCGTCACCTGCCATGAGCACATTCATGCTTTTCTTAAGCGGCAAGACACCATTGTTTTTAATCAGCACAAGCGACTCACGCACAGCTTGGCGCGCGACCTCTTTAGACGCTGGATCTTGCAGGATATCATAATCGCCTGCCAAAGGACGCTCGCTCGGACGACCGGCTTCAAACAGACCACTGCGAAGTTTTACGCGCAGGATACGACGGATGGCATCCTCCAAGCGATCCATATCAACTTCGCCGCGCTCAGCTTGGGCGAGCATAGTATCAAAAAGGCCGCGCCAGCTATCAGACGCCATATACATATCAAGACCCGCATTAAGCGCTTTCAAGCAATCCGTATTCGTACAGCCTTCAATCTGACCATGGGCGTTCCAGTCACCGACAACAAAGCCGTCAAAGCCCATGCGTTCTTTGAGGACATCAGTAATAAGGCCTTTGTGACCGTGGAGCTTTTTGCCTTGCCAGCTTGAAAATGAAATCATGACCGACTGTGTGCCAGCCTCAATGGCGACAGGATAAGCCGCGCCGTGAATGTCGCGCAAATCTTCTTCGCTATCAAGATTATCGCCTTGATCGCGGCCACCTGCTGTACCGCCGTCACCCAGGAAGTGCTTGGCTGTTGCAATAACCTTTGGGCCTTTCAGCCATGTGTCTGTTCCGGGCTGTCCTTGGATACCTGTGATAAGCTCACCTGTATAGCTGACGGTGACCTCTGGGCTTTCCGCGTAACCTTCATAAGTGCGGCCCCAGCGGTCGTCGCGCACAACGGCGATGGTTGGCGCAAATGTCCACTCTTGTGCCCCGACGCGAATTTCGCGGGCTGTAATCGCGCCGATTTTACCAAGAAGGTCAGGGTTACGCGTCGCGCCTAGCCCGATATTGTGCGGAAAGACGGTCGCGCCCGGGATATTGTTGTGACCATGCACCGCATCTGTACCCCAAAGGATGGGAATAAACGGCCCGCCTTCAAGGTCTGCCGCTTTTGTCGCGTCCCAAAACTCATCCGCCAGCTCCACCCAAGCTGAGGCGGGTGAACGGTTATCCCCATTAGGCGCAGAATTACCGCCGTTCAGTACAGAGCCCAGCGGGTAGGTTTTCAAATCTTCTGGCGTCAGGGAGCCGATATCGCCTTGGATGACTTGGCCGATTTTTTGACGAAGTGTCATCTGCGCAATAATCTCTGTGATGCGCGCTTCCATGGCAGGGTCGAGCGCGACAGGGCTTTTGGCTTCTGGCCAAAGTTGCGCGTTAACTTCACCTGGCATTGAAACTGTCGTTGCCGCTTTATCATTCGCAGCATCCGCGCTTGTATCGGTCGCTGAATTACATCCAATGAGGACGGCAGCTGAGATAAGCGCTGTTGTTGAGCGCAGAATTTGTAGTTTTGACATTTGCTATACTCCCTGACGGGACGTGCCCGCTACATTATTTTTTCGCAGCTCGGTTGGCGGCGTTAAACTAAAAAGACGCAAAAATGACAGCGTTGTCAATTGTTAACTTTCATAGCGGCGTTGATAACTGGGAAATGTGGCAATTTGGCCATAGCTAAAGGCGCGCATCACCCTATTCCCCCTCCACAAAGGGGCGCAACGCTTCCGCCCAAACTTTATAACCCGCATCATTCAGATGCAAATTATCATAAGTTAGCTCAGCTTTTAGACTGCCATCTGGCGCGGCGAACGCCTCGCGTAAATCTATAAAAGTGACACCTAAATCTTGCGCGACTTTTTTATACTCTGCGTTAATCGCGTCGACTTTGCCCCTATTCTCAAGCTCGCGCGGCATGACGGATTGAATGTATATCTTGGCATCACCCATTTTAAACTTCAGGCCGCGAATGATGTTCTCAAGGTCTTCGGCCATATCAACAGGATCATGGCCATAGCTAATGTCATTTGTGCCGATTTTGATAAAGACTTTGTCAGGACGGTTAAGAATAACCTGCTGCAAACGCCCGCCGACTCCCCTGACCGTGTCCCAGCCAATCCCGTGATTGGCCGTTGGAATATTCGGATAATACTCACCCCATTGTCCCGCCTCGGTAATGCTGTCGCCAAGGAAAAGCACACCGCCTTCAAGTGGCGGGTTTTTCGCAATTTCTTTCACGCGCTTGGCGTAATGCGCCTTCCCGCCCTCATACATTTCAGGCGGCGGCGCGATGGTCAGGTCTTTGGGCAGAGATCGCGTCTTAGCTTTCCATCCTGTTTGTTTTGAAATATGAGCGGACACATCGTTGGCCATTTTGACCATGCTGTCGCGACCCGGATGGGCGTTACAGCTCCACTTTAACTGTGTCTCTGAGAGCGATAGATTTACAGATGAGAGATTTGCGTCAGAGCTCATTTGAGATTTCACATAGTCAATCCCGTCAACGATAGCCGCCCCCTGCGCTCCGCCCAGTAGCGGCCCGCTTGCCATAACAATATGTGCTTTGGGAAAGCGCGCGCGAATATCATTGACGAGGGCAAGATAGCCTGAATTAAATTTTTCCTGCCCGGGATCTACGGTGGACCAGTCATTTGTGCCGAGCATGACAACAACGACATCTGCTTGGAATTTAGTATGTTCCCAACGGCTGTCTGTGTCAGGCACAGCGTAATCGATTTGCAAAGGCATAACAGGGTTGGGGTCATTATCGTAATTAAAGACGACCCCTCGCCCAGAAATAGCAACAAGATGCGGCTCGGCTTTAAGCGCATCCGCCGCGAGCCAAGCATAGCTTTTGCGCGGCGCATTTGACGCTGGCGAATATTGGCAGTCTTTCGTGTTCCCGCGAACGCCAAAGCCTGTGGTAATGCTATCGCCGATAAACAAGATTTTGCGATCTATAGCTGGCGCCCCAACTAATTCGCCTGTGACTTTAACATCATTAATCTCAAACAGACCCGTATCGAAAACCTCCGTGCGGCGGGTCAGTGAAATATCAAACAAACTCTCTGTGTCTGAGCTAACAATGTCGTAATCTTGACGGCCTTCTCGCAAGATGAGCGCCGAGGATTTGCCGTTAATGACGGCGTCCATAATGCCGTTCCCGCCGTCTGTTATCGTGACTGTTAATTTCGTGCCCCGAAAGCGTAAACTTAGACCACTGCCTGGCCAGCCCATACGGACATCGCCTGCCTCAGTCATATCATAACGCCCGAGATAGTGCACCTCACCAGTCGTAGATTTACCCGTGAGTTGCGGCGCTTCGCACGCAAGCAAAAGAAGAGATAAAAACCCGACGACTAAAGTTTTGAGATAATTCCGCATATTGTTACTTCCTACACGCGCTTACGGCGCGGCGCATGATTCCCTTTTGACAAGGCTATGCGCAATCACAACATCGCGCAACGGCGCGGAAGGGTCAGAGCGCCTTGCCGCTAATATAGCGACAGCTTGCTCCATCATATCGTCTAAGGATTGATGCACGGTTGTTAGGGCGGGATAGATGATGCGTGAGAACGGCGCGTCATCAAAGCCGACAACCGAGAGCGTGTCAGGCACGCGTAAGCCAAGTTTATAGGCGCTCGCCAGACAGCCCGCCGCCATATCATCATTACTAGCAAAGATAGCCGTAGGGCGCGAGGTCTGGCTCATCAATGCCTCCCCACACAACAGACCAGAAGCATATGAGAAATCACCCTCCACAACGAGACTAGAGTTACGCGAGATGCCCGCTTTTTGCAGCCCGTCATAATAGCCCATCAAACGCCGCCGCGCGACGTCATAGCTTTGCGCGCCCGTAATAAAGCCAATGCGAGTGTGGCCGAGTGCAATCAAATGCGCCGTCATTTCGCTCGCAGCGACGCGGTCATCAATGCCGATTTTATCACCTGCCTCATTTAATTCAATGGGCCCGCGTTCGGCCCCCACCCTTACGAAGGGCAAGTCAGCCTTGCTGAGCCTGTCAAGCAACTCAAAATCATTAGAAAGCGGCGGCGTCAGCACAAGCCCCACAAGGGTTCCACTCTCCATTGCAATTGTAAGCGCGTCCAAATCAGCAGAGCCTTGCAAAGACAACTCAAAGCCAAAAGGCTGACACGCTAACACAGCATTAATCTGCACAGCTTCGGTATAGCTCTGTGACGGGTTATCCAAAACTACAACGAGTTGCTTGGCAAGCTTTGAGCGAAGCGACCGTGCCGCCGCATTTATCTTGAAATTCAACAGCTCAACAGACGCCAGCACTTTCTCACGCATACGAGCACTGACATGCGGCTCGCCATTAATAACGCGCGACACCGTCTTAATTGAAACGCCTGCCTCTCTCGCGACATCTTTAATAGTACTGGGTTTTAGAGGGCTAGTCTGAATGGCGCTTGTCTCCGCAAAATGAATTCGGCCCAAAGTACCAAAATCAGGTTTTCCATAACTTATCTTAAAGTCAAATTGACAACGATGTCAATTTTGCCTTATGAAAAGTCAAAGTCACAGTTATTTAGCGGAAGGAACTCGTAAGAAGTGCCGTCGCGCTCATAAATTCAGGGGAATGACATGAAACTTCGCCACCTATTGCTCGCCTCCGTTTTTGGAATTACCCTCGCCGCGTGCTCTCCTGCTGGAGAGACGCAGATGAACAACCCTCAAATTGAAAAGTCAAAGGGTGAAGCGACAGAAACGGTCAAAGCTCTTACCTTTGACAAATCATCTAATCCCAAAGTTGAAGAGCTTCTGGCGCAGATGACGATTGAAGAAAAACTCGCGCAAATTACCTGCGTCTGGTTTGACAAAGCCAAAGCGCTTAATAGTGACGGCAGTTTTAATCCTGAAAAAATGAAAGAAGAATTCCCGCACGGCGTAGGGTGCTGGGCACGCCCGCAAGATACCTTTGGTATGGAAGAGCAAGAAGGGGAACGTGATCCTAATGACAGTTCTGTCGTACGTAAGCTTTCTGCGCGCACCCCATCTGAGACGGTCGCCCTAAATAACGCCATTCAGAAATGGCATATCGAAGACACACGTCTCGGTATCCCGACACTCTTTCACGAAGAAGGCCTTCATGGTTTTCAGGGCCGTTACGCGACCTCTTTCCCACAGTCGATTGCCCTCGCAGCAACGTTTGACCCAGACATGGCGGAAGACATCTTCTCCATTGTCGCGCGCGAAATCCGCGTCCGCGGGGCGCATCATGTGCTCTCGCCCGTAGTGGATATTGCACTTGACCCGCGTTGGGGCCGCATTGAAGAAACTTACGGCGAAGACCCTTATCTCGTCTCGCGCATGGGTGTCGCGGCCGTCAAAGGTTTCCAAGGCGACAGTTTCCCGATTGCAGACGATAAAGTACTGGCCACACTGAAGCACATGACAGGTCACGGACAGCCTGAAGGCGGCATGAATGTCGGCCCAAGCCAAGTGAGCGAACGCGTCTTGCGCGAGACCTTCTTCCCACCATTTGAAGCTGCCATTAAAGAAGCCAACGCCGCCTCTGTCATGGCGTCTTATAACGAAATTGATGGCATTCCCTCACATGCTAATCCTTGGCTTCTCAATGACATTCTGCGGCAAGAATGGGGTTTTGACGGTGTCGTTGTGGCCGATTATTTTGCCATTAACGAGCTGCAACGCCGCCATTCTATCGTCAACGATATTGGCGAAGCTGGCGCACTTTCGCTCATGTCTGGTGTAGATTTAGAACTGCCAGACGGCATTGCGTTTTATGAACTAAAAGACAAAATCGAGGCCGGTGAGTTTGACGAGAAATATGTCGACCGCGCCGTGCGCCGCGTGCTTGAGATGAAACTGCGCGGCAATGTGTTTGAGACACCCTATGCCGACGGCGAAAAAGCCGATGCGCTAACAGGTAATCAAGAAGCCCGTGATCTCGCGTTAGAGTCAGCTAAGAAGGCGGCCGTGCTCGTCAAAAATGACGGCATATTACCGCTCTCTGATAGCCAATATAAAACCATCGCTGTTATCGGCCCTAATGCGGATATTACCGTGCTTGGCGGGTATTCAGATGAGCCGCGTCAGACAATTTCAATTCTTGATGGGTTGAAAACTAAGCTTGATGGCAAAGTTGACATTCTCCACTCCCAAGGCGTGAAACTGACAGATAATCGTAGCTGGTGGGATGATGAAGTTAATCTTGCTAACCGCGATGAAAACTTGTCCTCAATTTATAAGGCCGTGGCGGTCGCGAAGAAAGCTGACCTCGTTATTCTCGCGATTGGGGGTGACGAGTCAACCTCTCGCGAGGCTTGGAACGAAGCCCATATGGGTGACCGCAATGACATCACACTCATCGGCGAGCAGAAAGAGCTTATCGACGCGATTGCTGAGACAGGTAAGCCAATGGTCGGAGTCGTTATCTCTGGGCGTCCGCTTGCGCTGACAAATGTGCAAGACCAATTCGATGCTATTCTCTATGGTTGGATATTGGGCCAAGAGACAGGCACAGCGGTGGCTGACTTGCTTTATGGTGACGCCAACCCATCAGGCAAAATGCCTGTCACTGTGCCGCGCACTGTTGGGCAAATCCCAGCTTTTTATAATCACAAACCAACGGCACGTCGCGGCTATGCTTTTGATGACGTCAGCCCGCTTTAC
>CALLME010000292.1 GCA_938007945.1 uncultured Caulobacterales bacterium | reverse complement strand
GTCGTATCATCTGCCCCATGCGCGAAGAAAACAGGCGGCATGGGGCCCGTGACATTGTTCATCGGCGCGTCATCGCCAAATAATTTCTCTGGAAACATACTGATATAGGGCTCGTCACCCAATGCCACTATACCTGTCGGCCCCGCAAGGCTGACCATAGCTGAGATAGAGCGGCAAGCCGCCTCTCGCCCGCCGGGATAAAACTCAGGCTTCATCACCGCCATAAGCGCATTATATCCACCCGCCGAATGCCCCATCACAACGAGGGGGCGGCCCTCAAATTTTGAGGCTGTAAAAGCAATCGCCTCGCCCGTATCCGTCACGAAATCAGGGTATTTCACTTCGGGCCAAAGCCGGTAATTGGGCACAACAACGTCATAGCCCTCTGACGTAAATCCTTCGGCGAGAAACTTATATATATCCTTGCTGCCGCTGTCCCAACTCCCGCCGTGCACAAAAACCAATACGGGCGCGCCTGCCTTTGGGGTTTCGGCGCGGTAGATATCAAGCTTTTGACGCTCAAGCTCGCCGTAGCTAACATTGCGGTCACGCTCAAAACTGCTCGACGGCGTCACCGCATTAAGGATTTTAACTGGCGCGCAGGCGACAATTCCCCCTAAGGCTATGAGGCTGAGTAAGGCGAGGCCAATAGGTTTTTTCACGGAGTGTCCTGTTCTACCTCGCCAGAGAGCTTTAACAGCAAGAGGAGGATTGTGATGGGTCAGTAGTTATACGTGGCTGACCCTTTTTAGTTTCCTGCGGGTCGCGGCGACGTACACCACAATCTTCTGCTGGCCACTCAATCCGCTCTGTCACAGGCGTAGACGGCTCAATCGCATAGAACATGTCAGCGTATGGTTCGCGCTGCATGAGGTTGAATGTCTTCTCACAAACGGCAGACCGCTCACCACGTTTAAACACATGGCCATCATCGTCTTGGACTTGACGCCACGGGCCTTTGTAAATCACGGCTTGGTTTTTCTCGAGGCACTCACCCGCTTTACCTTTGTAAGCGAGATAGGTCGCGCTGCGATATTCAATCCCTTCGACAATTTGCCAAGGGTCCTCTTCCCACTTATCCATATGGATGCCGTGAAAGCCTGCCTCTTCGAGCGCCGTACAAAACTCATCTTCGCGCAGCGCGCCAGAGATACAGCCCGACCAAAGCTTCGCGTCATTCTTTAGGCTCTCCGGGCTATCTTCATCAGAAACGATATCAGACACCGCCACACGTCCGCCAACCTTGAGAACGCGGTACATTTCCGCAAACATCTGTTTTTTCTTTGTATCAGAAACAAGATTGAGCACGCAATTTGAGACAATCACATCAACGCTATTGTCAGGAATCATCGTCATTTCCTTGCCAAGGCGCAGAATTTCTTCTTCCATCCGCTCCATATCGCTCGCGTTTTTCACAGGATTTTTCGCGAGCCAGTCATTGAGGAGATCAAGGTCGGTCTTAAGGTCTTCAATATGGCCGCGTTTAAATTCGACATTGTCATAGCCGAGCGTCTCCGCGAGGATGGGCTTATTGCGACGCGACAACTCAAGCATATCATCTGTCATATCAACGCCAATCACTTTGCCTGTTGGTCCAACAATCTGCTGCGCTATAAAGCAAATTTTGCCTCCGCCAGAGCCAAGGTCGAGCACAGTGTCGCCCTCACGCACATAGCGAGACGGGTCGCCGCAACCATAATCACGATCAAGTACGTCCTGCGGAATGATTTTCAAATATTGCGGGTCGTAATCGACAGGGCAGCACAGCGCCGCCTCAACCGCATTGGCCCCTGCCGCATAGCGTTCTTGCACGTCACTGCGCACATCGGCATTTGTTTCAATCGTTTCGCTTTGATAACCGTCCATGGACATAATACTTTCCTTTTAAAATCTGAAACTGTGTTAGCGTAACTCAACGCAAACTCAAATGACGGATTCGTGAATGCCTGACCAAATTAAATCAATAAAGCTCTATCACTACCCTTTATCGCGCTCTGTGCGCACAAAATGGATGCTTCATGAGGTGCTCGGCGAAGATTTTGAGGTTGAACGTGTCCCGCTTTTGCAAGGCGGGCAGTTCTCAGAGGCATTTCTCGATAAAAACCCTAATCACGGCGTGCCTGTGCTTGATGTCACTTATCCCGATTCGACTACGCAAAGCCTGTTTGAAAGTGGCGCGCAGTTAATTTGGCTTGCCGACAGCTATTCCGAAAAGGGCCTCGCTCCCGCGCTTGATGACGTTCGCGGACGCGCGGATTATTTACAGATGATGCATTTTGGCGGCTCTTGGATGGATATGATGCTGTGGCAGATACGACTAAACGAAGATTTACTCCCAAAAAAAGTGCGCAGCCCTGCCCTTGCGCAGTTTAATCGCGATAAGTTGAAGAACGAAGTTGAGCCTCAACTCGAAAGACGCCTCGGAGAACACGACCACATCTGCGGCGATCATTTCAGCGCCGCTGACTGCATGATTGGGCATAATGTTGGCTGGGCGCGCGCCTACGGTCTCTGCCTTGCGCCCGTATTTGATGCCTATCGCTCTCGCCTTGCAAAACGCGAGGCTTTCAAGCTCGCCTATGCAGACGCTGACAGCTTTGGGACATAGGATTTAGTCCAACAAAGCACTTATGGTTAACGCCCCGTTAACCACGATTTGGGACTCTAAAGCACGAATCAAATTTGCTTTCTGGATGACCCATGCTCAAAACTACGTTTTCACACACGCTAAGCTGTTCTTTACTCGGCCTCGGCGCACTCGCGCTGAGTGCTTGTTCTGCGCAAAGCTATGGTCATGGCGGCTCATATGCAGGCGCAAATTGTACAGCGGCGATGGCGCAAAATTGCGCAGGCTACGGTACTTATGGCGCATCGCAAGGCGCGTATTCGGGCGCCGTCGCTGGGAAATCACGTTACGGCACAAGCTATGAAGTCGCGGGCTATGAGCAGCAGCTTTACGCGCAGCAACACTATCAACAGCAAATGATGATGCTCCGCCCTGCCCCCATCACGCAGCCGAGCTATAGTTACCAAACACAGTCTTATCAGACAGCCTCAGTCGCGCCGTCATATGGCATTGACCGGTTCAACCAACCTACGACAACAACGTCTAGCTACGCCTCTACGCCCGCCTCATGTCCAGCTGGCACAACGCCGCAAGCTGACGGCACATGTTTGCAAGGTAGTACGACGAGCTATTCAACACTCACAACGTCCACGCCGAGCTATGGCAGCACATCAAGCTATATGGGCGGTTACGTTACCTCTGGTGCGCCGCTAAATTGCCCCGCTGGCACAACAGCCAGCTCTGACGGAACGTGCCTAGAAGGTGGATCTAGTCCCTACATCGCGTCCAGCCCAAATTATTCGACGAGCAGCACGACCAGAGCTGTGGCTCCGGCTCTTAGCACATATGACTGGGGTAATAGCGACACGACATGGGGCAGCAACACCTATGTCTCTCCAGGTTCACGCGTTGTCGACGCACCTAATGTCTACCCGTCCGTCGACACACCTGCCCAGACATATGCGCCTTATCGGAAGTAAGACTGCGGCTTAATAAAAGCTGCCTTTGGGCATTCACACTATTTGACAAATCTATGGACTCACCGCTATAGCGCGCGTGGGCCACGCTTCCCCACTGAAGCGCACTTTGGACACCGTACAAAAACGCGGTTGATGGAGCATAGATATGGCAATAGCCGCAAAACCGGGCGTGAAGCCCGCCGATCCGCGTTTTTCTGCGGGACCTACTAAAAAACGCCCTGGATGGAGCCTTGACGCTCTTAGCGACGCCGCTCTTGGCCGCTCGCACCGCTCGGCACTTGGTAAAGCGAAACTCAAAGAAGTCATCGACCTCACACGCGAAGTGCTCGAAGTCCCTGTCGATTACCGCATCGCGATTGTGCCAGCGTCTGATACGGGCGCGGTTGAAATGGCTATGTGGTCACTGCTCGGCCCGCGCGGCGTAGATGTCGCTGCTTGGGAGAACTTTGGCAATGCGTGGATTACAGACGCGCAGAGCCTCCCGCTAGATGATTTGCGTATTCTCAAAGCTGATTACGGCCACTTGCCACCGCTCCATGATTACACAGGCGACCGCGATATTGTCTTTACTTGGAACGGCACGACATCTGGCGTCCGTGTCCCCAATGCTGACTTCATTCCCGCTGACCGCGAAGGCCTGACGATTTGTGACGCGACCTCTGCCGTATTTGCGCAAGAGCTCGACTGGCCCAAGCTCGATGTTGTGACCTATAGCTGGCAGAAAAATATGGGCGGCGAAGCGGCTCATGGCATGCTCATTTTGTCCCCACGCGCCGTGGAACGCCTCGAAAGCTACAGCCCGCCTTGGCCCCTGCCCAAGATTTTCCGCATGACGTCAAAAGGCAAATTGAACGAAGCTCTTTTTGAAGGCTCGACAATTAATACGCCGTCCCTTCTTTGCGCTGAGGATCATCTTGACGCGCTAAAATGGGTGAAAGCCAATGGCGGCCTGTCATGGATGCACGGGCGCGCAGACACAAATGCGCAAGTGCTTTATGATTGGATTGAAAGAACGCCGTGGATCGAGAACCTCGCGGTCAACCGTGATGAGTGGTCCAATACAGGTGTCTGCCTTAAGATTGCAGACCCACGCGTCACCGCTCTTCCCGTTGCTGAACAGCAGGCATTTGCCAAAGCGATTGTGAAGCTCCTCGGCGATGAAAACGTCGCGCTTGATTTTGGCGCATATAAAACAGCGCCCGCGGGTTTTCGCATTTGGGCCTCTGGTTTGATTGAAAAATCAGATCTCGAAGCGCTGACACCGTGGCTCGATTGGGCGTTTGAAACCGTCGCCGCAGAGCGTCTGTCTTAATCCAGAAAAACCAAACTGAGTTAATTAGCGCGCGCGAATATGATCCGCTATCTTATTGAAATTATTTGAAAGTTACCCATGCCAAAAGTCCTTATTGCCGATAAAATGTCTGTGGCGGCCACAGAAGTCTTTAAAAGTCGCGGCGTCGATGTCGATGTCATTACGGGCCTGTCTAAAGATGAGCTCATCAAAATTATCCCAGAGTATGACGGCCTCGCAGTGCGCAGCTCAACCCGTCCTGACGCGGAAATTATTGCGGCCGCCAAGAATCTGAAAGTCATTGGTCGTGCGGGCATCGGTGTCGATAATGTCGACATCAAAGCCGCGACGAATAACGGCGTTGTCGTGATGAACACCCCTTTTGGGAACGCGATCACAACGGCTGAGCACGCGATAGCCATGCTCTTCTCTGCCGCCCGTCAAATCCCGTCAGCCTCCGCGCGCACACAAAACGGCGAGTGGCCCAAGTCAGATTTCAAAGGCATGGAGCTCTTTAACAAAACACTCGGCCTGATCGGTTGCGGCAATATCGGCAAGCTTGTCGCGGAACGCGCGCAGGGCCTCAAGATGAAAGTCATCGCTTATGATCCCTACCTCACAGACGAACGCGCCGTGAAACTCGGTGTTGAAAAGGTCGAACTTGAAGACCTTTTTAAGCGCGCAGATGCCATCACGCTTCACACGCCGCTCGTCGAAGGCACAAAGAACATTGTCTCTCGCAAGCACCTTGGC
>CALLME010000291.1 GCA_938007945.1 uncultured Caulobacterales bacterium | reverse complement strand
TATTCTTATTCTTGTGCGCCGCCGCACGGGGCCATTTTTTAATGCTGTTATACGAAACCTCAAACAATGCGGCGTGGCTGTAGCAGGAGCCGACCGCTTAGTCCTGTCTGATTCAATTGCGGTGCAAGACCTCATGTCGATTGCGCGCTTTTGTTGTTTACCAAGTGATGATCTCGCGCTCGCTGAAGTGTTAAAGGGGCCATTATTTTCATTCACTGAACAGCAGCTTTTTGACATTGCTTATGTGGAGGGCGGGCGCAAAACGTCGTTATGGGCGGCGCTGCGCGCGCAACACTCTGTCGCGGCGCAGCAGGCGGCTGAGCGTTTGCAGCATATCTTGGAGATGTCCCACAGGCGTGCGCCATATGAGTTTTTTGAAGGAGTATTGTCCACTCCGCTTCGCGACGGTACCAGCCAGCTTAAGCTGTTTTACAAACGCCTATCCATGGAAGTGGCAGACCCTATTGAGGCATTCCTCTCGCGAGCGTTGGCCCATCAACGCGAAAAGGCGCCGTCACTTCAACATTTTGTGCAAAGCTTTATGTCAGACAGGACGGAGCTAAAACGCGAATTTGATGGCCGTCAAAATGAAGTGCGCGTCATGACTGTTTATGGGGCGAAAGGGCTAGAGGCACCGATAGTGATTTTGCCCGACACTTCACAACTGCCAGATGCCAAAAATGCGTTGGATAACGGTATGCTCGCGCGCCCAGACAAAACATTCGTAAAGTTAGGTCGCAAAGACGTCACGCCGCCAAACTTACTCGCTCAAAAGGAATTAGGGGTTCAAAAACTGACCCAAGAATATTTGAGGCTATTTTATGTCGCGCTGACGCGGGCGAAAACGCGGCTCTTAATTTGCGGCTATTTTTCGGGAACGCGCCCCAAAAACGGGGCCGCGCAAAAGGCGCCCGAAGGCTGTTGGCATGACCTCGCGCAAAAGGCCCTCGAAGGATTGGAGGCGCGCGAAATTGTGACGCCATTCGATTCAGACGCCTATAAAGGCTATGCCTATGGGACCCGCCCTGAACAGAAAACGGACGAAGCTAAAGCTACAGAGACGAAAGCGACTCATCTTCCGAATTGGGCGGCAAATGCAATTCCGCCCAAAGACGCGCCGCAAAAGCAAGATGTGTTCAGCCCCTCAACATTGCTCGCGCGCGGTGAAAATCTCTCTGTGCCGGCGCGCTCACCTATAAGTCAAAGTCCAGAGCGGTTCCTGCGCGGAAATCTTATTCATAAACTCCTAGAGCTCTTGCCAGACTTGCCCCCAGAGCGGCGCGACCAAGCGACAGAGAATTTCCTTTCGGGATACACCTCCCTCAGCGTTGAGGACAAAAACGATATTGCTGCGGTCGTTGCGCGCGTATTGAACCACCCCGACTTTGCGCCAATTTTCGCGCCTGGCAGTCACGCCGAAATCTCTATGGCGGGGCAGGCGGATGGGTTGCCGAAATCGCTGCGGCTCAATGCGCAAATTGACCGCCTTTGTGTGACAGATACCCAAGTCTTTATTGTGGACTATAAATCAAATCGTCCGCCGCCCGACAGTCCAGACAAGGTCTCAAAACTCTATCTTGGGCAGATGGCTGCTTATCGCGAGCTTGCAAAATCGGCTTATCCAGGGCGCGAGATTACCTGCGCGCTGCTCTGGACGGAAAATGCGCAAATGATGACGTTACCAGATAACCTGCTTGATGAGGCGCTGGAGATTATCCGAAAAGACTATAGCCCAACATAGATCGTCTTTTGCAGGCCTTACACAATTAAGTGACTTCACGCCCGCCCACTTGACGACTCCCTTACGGCTTCCTACTTCCACTCTATAGATTTAACAAAGGAGGCCGATATGGCGACCGTAAAAGTAACTGATGCAAGTTTTCAGTCCGATGTCATCGAAAGCACTAAGCCTGTGCTTGTTGATTTCTGGGCAGAGTGGTGCGGTCCCTGTAAGCAAATTGGCCCCGCGCTAGAAGATATTGCCGCAGATATGGGTGATAAAATGACGATCGCGAAAGTGAATATCGATGACGATCCTGAAACACCGGGTAAGTTTCACGTGCGTGGTATCCCGACGCTCATGATTTTTAAAGAGGGTCAAGTCGTTGCCACAAAGGTGGGGGCAATGACGAAAACAAAATTACAAGAATGGATTGCCGAACACGCCTAGCGGCGGCCCGTTCAAATAGATTAGAAAGGCCCTCTCAGAGGGCCTTTTTATTTTTATCAAAGGCTGGCTAACATATTAAGATGTTATTTTACTGACCTATTGCGCTCTTTATGACACGCCGCGCGGCTTCCACCTCGGAGGCAGAAGCACAACCCGAAGCGCAAGTTTTTATCTGATCAAGATTTGCTAATACGCGTCGCGCTTTATCGACTTCGCCTAGCTGCGCGTAAGATTGCCCAAGGGCGGCATAGCTATTAGGGGCGTTCGCAAAAACACGGTTTGCGCGCGCGAGATATTTTACCGCCGCACGATGGTTGCCGATTTTTGCTTTCGTCAGGCCCATGTAATAATTAGCGAAACCTTCGCTCGGGTTAGTCCGCAATGAGCGGTGAAGTAACATGGCCGCCGTCGTATAGTCGCCTTCCATATAATTGGCGATACCACGTTTAAGGAGGTGATTAGAGTTCAAATCAATGCCGCCGTTAAATGGGATATAGCTTTGAACAGGCATGGATGTCGCGCCGTTAGAAACTAGCGCGCTCTCGGCTGTAGCCGCGGAGCAAAGCCCTGTCGCCAAAACCGTCACAACCAAAGTCGCGGATAATTTTTTGATAATATATGTCATTACAACTCCCTCGTTTCGCACCTCATAAAGTCAAACTATAGCACAGTCTGGCTAATTTCCCTAATGAGCCCCTTCCCAGATTATCTGTTGTCTTGTTTATCTTTTGATTTGCCGCGTGCCGCCTCGCGATTTTTCTTCGTAATTTGGCGTTGAACCAGATTGCGGCATTTCAGAATGCGCTCTGTCGAGGGTTTTTACGTCCCATACATTCACGTTCAAGCGCTTCTCGTTCCGCAAGTTCACGCTTAAACGGCGCTACATTAGGGTCAATCTTCACGGGCTTATTTTTGGGCGCAAGCTCAAGCACGACAGGATTGGGATAGAGGTTAAGGTTCGCCCCGCTGGCCGCGTCCACTAATAGCATCCCACCTGTCACCGTTAGCGCTGGCGGAATGGCAGCGACTGCGGCAGAACTGGCAGACGTTGTTGTCGGCACAAAAACAGAATTTGCAACGGCGAGGCTTGTCTCAATCGGGATAAGCCCAAAGGTGCCGACGGTGGCAGACCCAGCAAGTGTCGTTGCGGCAATGGTTGAGCCCAATGCTGAAAGTGATGTCGCAATGCCTGCGCCAATGACAGCGCCCGCAGCGGCTGTCCCTGCCGTTGTGGCCGTTGTGGCGGCCATATTTGCGGTGAATGAAGCTGATTTACGACTGCTCGTGATAAACATTTCAGCTGTCTCAAATTCAGGATGTTCAAGCTTAATAATAAATTTTTGGCGGCGGTTGAGCTTTATCGCGCAGGGCGTCGGAGAGCAGCCTAAGTAGACGGGGGCGAGTTGTGGGTTCTTGCGCCGTGCTCTGATACTTGCATCTGTTTCCACTGTGGTCGTCGCCACAGCGCCTTGCGGCACGCTATCAATGCGAAAGAAATCGGACGTGCCTTTGTTCACTGTCGCGCAACTCGGCAGGAGGAGAATGAGCAGCAAGATCCGTAAGGTTTTCTTATCAGGCATCACGGAGTTTCTTCCCTCTCTTCCACAGAGGGTAATTCAAATCGTTCGCCCGTTTTCACGAGTTTTACTGTTACGGGATTAGGCGAAAGCGAGAAATTTGCGCCGCTCGCATAATCCAGCACCGATCCCGCGCCGAGCGTGAACAGCCCGCCTGTCATACTCGCGCCTTGGATAGGGATACGTTTGAGCGCTTCTGGCTTGCCTGCAATCACGTGACTTCCCGTGGGCACACCCGACACAATTGCGCCTGAACTGACAGACGCGGAGCCTGTCTCCCATGTGGACACGATTTTGAATTTAATCGGTTCATAGCCGTCTTTGCTGACGCTAATTACAGGGTCAGATTTACGCGGTAGATTTATGCCGCAAGGTGTTGGGGCGCAGCCATAATAGGCGCTCACTGTGCCGTCCTGATAGCTTTGCTGTTTAGAGGCTTTGAGGTCGCTTATAGCTGTCGCGCCTTCTGGGAGAGAGTTTATACGCACCATTTCGTGGCTGCCCCGCGTCGCCGTCGCGCAGGCGGAAAGGCAAAGCGATATGAGCGTTAAAGAGAGCGTTAAGCGAGGCGACATAGCCTCTGTCAAGACATGACGCCCAAGACATCAAATAACACTCTGTTGCAGAAGGTTTGGCGCTACTCTGATTGCCGCAGAACTTCACCCGCCAGATAGAGCGAGCCGCAAATTAAAACCCGCGGCGCGATGACGGGCTCTACCTTTGTTTGCCGTGACAAAGCTTCGCCTGTATTTATCGCGCGTTGCATAGCGTCCGTAAGGTTATTGGCAACTTGTCCATTCATGCCGCGTGCTTGTGCCAGCTCGCGCAACGTCTCTGGCGCGAGAGACGCATGGTCGTTAATTGCGACACCTATCACGGCACCCGCAAGCCCCTCGAAAGCATCAAGAAATCCGCCAATATCTTTATTGGCCAAGATACCTGTAACGAGGATAAGCGGGCGTGGTGTGTGGCTTTCCATTTCCGCCATGGCCGAGGCAACAGCGCGCGCGGCATGGGGGTTATGCCCGCCGTCGAGCCAAAGCTCACCGCCGCTTTCTGCTACCATCTCTGCAAAGGGGCCTGTTGTGAGCTTTTGCATGCGCGCGGGCCAATTGACCGTCTTAAGCCCCTTGGTAATTGCGCTCTCGTCCAATTGTAAGGTGCGCGCAATTTTGATAGCCAGCCCCGCATTGCTAATTTGATGTTCACCAACAAGCGCAGGTAGCGGTAAATCCATCAGCGCGTGGCTGTCTTCATAAACGAGCCGCCCATGCTGACGATAGCTTCGAAAGTCTTGCCCAAAAAAGCTCGCGTCAACGGACAGCTTGTTCGCTTCTGCTTCTAGAACAGCATTTACGAGATCCGATTGTTTGCCGATTGCGGCAGGCACAAGGTGTTTCATAATGCCCGCTTTTTCGCGCGCAATGCCCGCAAGGTCGCGGCCTAAAAATTCGGCGTGATCCATATCAATGGGAGTGATGCCGATGACCGCAGGACGGTCAATGACATTGGTCGCATCATAACGCCCGCCAAGCCCAACCTCTATTATGCAGAGGTCTGCCGAGGTTTCCGAAAAAGCGAGCAAGGCAGCGGCCGTTGTGGCTTCAAAGAATGAGAGCGACTTATCGTCATTGGCGAGGCGCACACGTTTGAGCACATCGAGCAATTGGTCGTCTGAAATCTCCTCTGACGCGACCGTAATGCGTTCACGAAAATGCACGAGGTGAGGGGAGATATAGACGTGGCACGTCAATCCTGCCGCTTCCGCCATAGCGCGGACAAAGCTAACGGTTGAGCCTTTGCCATTCGTGCCCGCAATATGCACGACAGGTGGTAGCTTATCTTGGGGATTACCCAGCCCTTTTAGGACCCGTTCAATGCGCGCTAACCCTAAGTCTATTTTCTTAGGATGCAGCGCCGCCATAGCCGCGAGCGCAGCGTCAACATCGCGTGTTCTATCCATAATGTCTACAGACGCTCAGCGACTTGAGCGGCCGTTTTGGCGGGCATGTTTTGCGGCTCTGATTTCATGAGAACAGACAGTAGGTTGGCCAAAGTCTCGCGCAGATTATGGCGGTGTACGACTTTATCGACCATGCCTTTTTCTTCGAGATATTCAGCGCGCTGAAACCCTTCAGGGAGTTTTTCGCGAATTGTGTCTTCAATAACGCGTGGCCCTGCAAAACAGATTAGCGCGCCAGGTTCCGCCAGGTGAATATCTCCGAGCATAGCGTAGCTTGCCGTCACGCCGCCTGTTGTCGGGTCGCAGAGCACGACGATATAAGGTAGACCTGCCTCGCGCAGTTCCTGCACGGCAATTGTTGTACGCGGCATTTGCATAAGCGAGAGTGCGCCTTCCTGCATGCGCGCCCCACCGGCCGCTGTAAATACCACAAGCGGTAAGTTTTTGGACACAGCATATTGCGCCGCTTGAATAAAACCTTCGCCGGCGGCCATACCCAGAGAGCCCCCCATAAAAGCAAAGTTTTGGACAAGTACAACCGTCTCTATGCCGTGAATATGGCCGACCCCGATTGTCATCGCGTCATCATCCCCTGTCTTGGCGCGCGCGGCTTTAAGACGGTCGACATATTTTCTATCGTCTTTAAATTTAAGCGGGTCTTTGGCCACAGCGGGCACATCGACTTCGAAGTAATTACCGTCATCAAAGGTATAACCAAGCCGCATGTCTGGCCCGATGCGTAAGTGATGGCCCGCAGGGGTGACATGTTGCAGTGACGCCAAGTCGGCAGAGAAAACCATCTCGCCAGATTTGGGACATTTAATCCACAAATTGTCGGGACTATCTTTCTTGGTGAAGATATTTTTGACGCCAGGTGGCGTGAGTTTTGTAAGCCAGTTCATAGTTCTTCATCTGCCTGAAAATCATGCTTTGAGCAATATAATTATAGGACAGAGTTGTGAGCAGAGGCGGGTCTGTGATCTTATTTGCTCGCTTGCTAAGGGTTGCGGGCGTGCGCGCCCTCGCGTATCAGGCGCTTATCCGTTATGTCACATGAGCCTGCGATATGAGTACAGTTTTATATGTCGCTTTGGGTGGCGCGATTGGAGCCTCAGCTCGCCATGTTTTGGGTAGCTTGATCTCGCGCGCGACGCCGACGGGTTTTCCATACGGCACATTTAGCGTCAATATTTTGGGCGGCTTTCTGATGGGACTTCTCGTCGGTTGGCTTGCAGCGCGAAGCTCGGGCGAAGAAAGCTTGCGACTATTTCTTGGTGTTGGCGTATTGGGCGGCTTCACCACTTTTTCTGCCTTTTCACTTGATGCAGTTTTAATGCTCAAGACAAAAGCCTATCCGCAATTTATGGCCTATGTTGGGGGGTCAGTTATTTTGTCTATTGCTGCGCTCTTTCTGGGGCTAATTCTTGCGCGCAAACTATTTGCGCTTTAGGAGCCTCTTATGAGCGCCGTTCAAACATTAGAAGTCCCAGAGGGAGATGCAGGCGCGCGGCTTGATCGTTGGTTTAAGCGGCTTTTTCCGCACATCCCACATGGTCGGGTTGAGAAACTACTCCGCACGGGACAGCTCCGCGTAGACGGTAAACGCGCTAAAGGTAATTTTCGCCTTGAAGCGGGCCAGATTGTACGCATCCCGCCTTTGCCAGACCCGAGTGAGGTTAAAAAAGATAAGGTCATCAACCCCGCCGACGTAGCGTTTATGCGCGAGCTTGTGATTTATGAAGACGCTGATCTTATCGCGCTCAATAAACCTTTTGGTTTAGCTGTGCAGGGCGGGTCAAAGACCTACCGCCATATTGATGGACTGTTGCCTGCGTTAGGGGACGGGTGCCGCCTTGTGCACCGATTAGATCGGGATACCTCTGGCGTTTTACTCGTTGCGAAAAACCGTGACGCGGCGGCTTGGGCGGGAAGAGCGTTTCAGTCACGCCGTGCTGAGAAGATTTACTGGGGTATCTCAAATGGTGTACCGCGTCCTTTAGCGGGCGAAGTCAAAGGCTATATCGCCAAAGGTAAATCCGACATCTCTTTTGGCCGTATCAATGAAGGTCGCGAGGTAATGGTTGCCGTCAAACACGGCGCAGACGGCGCAAAACATGCGCGCACATTATTTCAAACGGTCGCGCAAGCGGGCCAAAAAGCGGGGTGGGTGGTCATGCAACCCCTGACAGGACGGACCCATCAGCTGCGCCTACATATGCAATTGCTCGGGGCGCCACTTGTGGGAGATCCGAAATATCTGACTGACCGTCCCAAACCTGGCGGGCTCGCAGATCAACTCCATCTTCACGCCTATTCAATATTACTGCCGCGCCCTAACGGCACGCATCTGTCTGTCAAAGCGCCCCTGCCGCAACATATGACAGATAGCTTTCGCACGCTTGGCTTTGATCTGAATATGACAATTCCACCCATGACGGATGAGGACGGAGGCAAGTCGTGATTGCGGGCGATAAATTAATTGCAGCGCATAAGGCGTATCAAAATAAAGATTATCCAACGGCGATTGCTGAGGCTAAGGCCGCGCTAGAGATTGACCCCAGCGCGCATAAGGCCTGGCAAATTATCTCGACCGCTTCGCGCGACCAAGGCGATTGGGCGGGGGCTTTGCAAGCGATAGAAAACGCGCTCGAGATTGCGCCGCGCGACGCGGAATGCCTTAATAGCTACGGCAATATCCTTGTCCCTCTAGGGCGAGATTTTGATGCCATTGCGGCGTATAGATTGTCGCTAGAGATTGCGCCAAATTACCTCCAGCCGTCGATAGCACTGGGACAGCTTTACCTTCGCCGCAAAGACCCCATACAAGCGGCTGATATATTTCAAAATGCGCTTGCCCACGCGCCTGAACACCCGACCCTGATGAAGGGGTTGTTATATGCGTTAAAAGACGCGCAGCAATTTATGTTGGCGAGCCAACTTCTGACAAAAATACCGCCATCGCCCGACACGCACCTCGCTGCGGGCCAAATTGCCATTGCGCAAAAACAAAACCCAATTGCCGAAGCCGCTTTCGTGCGCGCGCTGTCACATCCGCCGACCTCATTACCTGCCTTTCGCAATTTGGTGCAAATGCGTTGGACGGATGAGGAAGAGACGCAAAGCCATGACGCTGGGGCAGAGCTTATAAACACGTTTGTTTCAGACAATCCCGATGTTGGCGTTTTTTATATTTATGGGGCCGAACTTCTTTCAGATATGGGGCGAACAGAAGAGGCGCTCGATTTGGTATCAAAAGCGCGCGCCAAATTTGGGGATATAGCTGATATTGATTTTATTGAAGCCAAAGTCCTTATTGAGGATGGTCAGGCAGACGCTGGATTTGAGGCGGCCAATAAAGCTTTAAAGGCGCGCCCTGGCGACCTCACGATTATGGCGCAATTCACGCGCGCGGCGCTGATGACAGGTGAGGCGGCGCTCGCACTTGAAGCCGCCAAGGCCGCGCAGCAAAGACAACGTCATAATCAGTTTTGGATAGCAGCAGAGGCGACAGCTTTGCGCGCACTGGGTCAAGAAGCAGAATATCGCGCGCTCTATAATCTTGATTTTGTCAAAGCCTATGATCTCGCCCCGCCTCCAGAATATGACACACAAGAGGTATTTTTAGCGCAGCTCAAATCGGCCTTGATGGAACGCCATGTGACCAAGTCGCATCCGCTCGGACAGTCTTTACGCGGGGGGACTCAAACTTCGACAGATTTACGTTTTGCGCCTGAGCGTGTTATTCAAGACTTCTTCCAAGCTTTGGCGGCGCCCATCAAAGATTATATCAGTGCGATGGGGGATGACTCCTCTCATCCGCTCCTACGGCGTAAGCGTCAGAGTTACCGCCTCACGGGCGCGTGGTCAGTGCATTTGCGCGGCGAAGGCTTTCACGTCAATCACGTTCATCCTGAAGGCTGGATTAGTTCGGCTTTTTATGTGGACGTACCAAAAGATACGGAAAGTCGCAAAGATAAGGCGGGTTGGATTGCCTTTGGTAAGCCGCCCTTTGACGTACTAGGCAAAGATGGACGCCCGCTTGGCGCGGAGCATATGGTTGCCCCTGCGCCGGGCCGGCTTGTGCTTTTCCCAAGCTATATGTGGCACGGCACAGTCGCGCTACCAGAAGGCGAGCAGTCACGTCTGACCCTGCCATTTGACGCCGTACCTGCCTGATGGCCTTTGCAATTTTTGACATAGACGGGACGCTCGTCGATAGCCGCAAAGTCATCACGGAGTGCATGGCGGCGGCCTTTATGCGCCACGATTTGACACCGCCTAATTACAACCAGACGCGCCAAATTGTCGGCTTGTCTCTCCTCGAAGCGGTAGACCGCTTAGCGCCGCAAGGCTTATCGCATGAGGGACTTTTGGCCTTGGTCGAGAGTTACAAAGATGAATTCATCTCGCGTCGCCAATCAGGCAAATTACACGAGCCGCTTTATGACGGCGCGATGGCGTTATTAGTCGCGCTTAAAAATGCCGATTGGGATATTGGTGTGGCGACAGGCAAATCGCGACGTGGGCTTGATGCGATTATCGCCTCGCATGGTTTTTCTGGTATTTTTGACTGTCATTTCTGCGCCGATGACGGGCCAGGTAAACCTCATCCGCATATGGTACAGGCTAACCTCGACGCGCTAGGGCGAGCTGCAAGTTCGAGCGTTGTCATCGGCGATACGAGCTTTGATATGTTAATGGCGAAAGCAGCGGGCGTCAGCGCCTTTGGCGTGGATTGGGGCTTTCATACAGTTAGCGAAATTAAAGCGGGCGGCGCGGATGTTGTGCTGACGTCAATGCATGAACTTGAGCGCGCGCTTCTAAATTTCTCAAACTCTCTTGCGGCTTAGAGGTAGAGGTCATGAGCAAGCCTAAAGCAAAGCGTTTCTATAAATCTGTCAGCGTCAAAGACGTTGAAAATGGCTGGGGCATTTATCTTGATAATCATTTATTAAAAACGCCAGGCAAATTGTCACTCATTGCGCAAAGCCAAGCGCATGCAAACTTAATTGCAAGTGAATGGGACGCGCAGGCGGACATTATTAAGCCGCATCTTATGCCAGTAACGCGGCTTTATAATGTTGCGTTAGAACGCACGCCAGAAAACCGTGAGGCTTTGATTGCTGAGGTGAGAAAATATGCAGGGACAGACCTGCTCTGCTACCGCACAGAGTTTCCGCGCGTGCTCGCTGAGCGACAAGCGAAGGCGTGGGATGTTTGGCTTGACTGGGCGCGCGGTCTTGGCATTGATTTAAAAACGGCGATTGGCATCAAAGCGGTTGAGCAAGATGGTGACGCGCTTGACGCGCTCGCCAAAATTTCAGGTGAATTTGATGATTTAAAACTCACATTGCTTGCTCACCTGAACGCTGTTTACGGCTCTGCTGTGCTCGCTTTAGCAGTCTTGAAAGGTGAATTATCCGCAGAAGGCGCCTACGATCTCTCGCGTGTCGATTTTGAATTTCAAGCCGAACGTTGGGGTGAGGACGAAGAAGCGCGTGAGTTGTCCTGCACAACAAGAACCGAGGTTATCGCGCTTTCGAAATTGCTATAGGCGGGGGCAGCCTTTAAGGTTGGCCAAACCCCAAGGAGAGCGCAATGGCCGAACCCGTCACCGTATCAGAACGCCGCACAGATGAAGGCCCAACCGCGGGACTATATACAAATGATGTGCGAACGTCTCGCCATCATCTTTTCGTCGATGAACCTATCGCGCTCGGCAGTTCTGATATCGGCCCCACACCATTTGAGTATCTCGCCGCCGCACTTGGCGGATGCACGACGATTACACTGCGCATGTATTGCGAGCGTAAGAAATGGCCTGTAAGTCATCTCTCCTGTGAAGTGAAAATGCTCAAAGAGGGTGGGCAACAAATATTTGAACGGCTACTGACAATTGAAGGCGATTTAGAGGATGCGCAACGCGCGCGCATGGTGGAGATTGCCGAAAAATGCCCTGTCCATAAAGTGCTGACTCACGGTGCGGATGTGACAACAAAACTCGCCTAGATGGACGGTTCTCTTTTAGTTTCAGTTTTTATTTTTCTGGCGGCGGCGAGCTTGCTGGTGCCGCTGTCCAAGCTCTCAGGGCTCGGCTCTGTCATCGGTTATCTGCTTGCGGGCGTCTTAATTGGGCCAGGTGTTCTGAAATTCATCTCTGACCCTGAAACTATCTTGCATTTCTCAGAATTTGGCGTGGTCATGATGCTGTTCCTCATTGGGCTTGAGTTGAAACCCAGCTCGCTCTGGGATATGCGCCGAAAATTATTGGGACTCGGCGGATTGCAAGTTGGCCTCACGACAGCTGCGGTGACACTCGTGGCTGTCCTTATTGGTCGTCCGCTCTATGAGGCGCTCACCATTGGCATGGCCTTGTCATTATCTTCGACTGCGATTGCCTTGCAGGTTATGGGCGAGCGTAAAATGACATTATCGACCGAAGGACGCTCTGGTTTTGCGGTGCTTTTATTCCAAGACGTGATTGTGATTGCCATGATTGCGGTACTGCCCTTGCTCGCAACCCTTGCGCCTGAACTGCCGTCCCTGCACGGTACGAGTGCAGGGCATGGCGTTGCAGATCATGGAAGTTCTGGACACGGCGGCGCTGAAAATGGGGCAATGGCCCGTCCCCAGGGGCTCTGGCTCGCCTGTGCCATCGTTGCTGTTTTTGGCGGCATGATTATCGCGGGTCGTGTTTTACTGCGCCCTATCTTTCGCCTGATTGCGCGCAGTAAAGTCAGAGAAACATTCACCGCTATGGCTTTGCTTCTCGTTGTAGGTGCGGCACTTCTAATGAATTGGCTCGGGCTTTCCGCCGCGCTCGGGGCCTTTATTGCGGGCGTCGTCCTCGCTGATAGCGAGTTTCGTCATCAATTAGAACGCGACATTGAACCGTTTAAAGCGCTGCTACTCGGCCTATTTTTCATGTCAGTTGGCATGTCGCTTGATCTGTCAATTATCGCGAATTATCCAGCGCAAATTATCGGCGCCGTTATAGTGCTACTGCTTTTGAAATTTATAATCCTAATGACGATTGGCACAATTTTCAAAATCGACTTGCGCGGTCGTCTCTTATTTTCACTTCTGCTTTGCCAAGCAGGTGAATTTGGATTTGTGCTTTTTCAATTTGCGGTCAGCGAGGGTCTGATGAGTGCGGCACAAGTCTCTCCGCTGAATACGGTAATTGCGCTGTCTATGGCGCTAACGCCGCTTCTCATAATTGTCTTTGATCGCCTCATCGCGCCGCGTTTATTAGGTCCCAAAAAGACGGGCGAGATACCACAAAACGAAGAGGCATCCGTGCTTATTCTCGGCTTTGGGCGTGTGGGGCAGGTGGCGTCGCGCCTTTTAAAAACACAAGGCTTTTCTATCACGGTCATTGACCATGACGGCGACCATATTGAATTTGTAAAGCAATTCGGCCACCGCGTTTTTTACGGCGATGCGTCTGATGTCGACCTCCTTCATGCGGCAGGGGCTGACACGGCGTCTGTCATTATTATCGCGATTGATGATGTCGATAAAACGACCGAAACAGCTCACGCCATCAAAGAACATTTTCCTCAGGCCAAGATTGTCGCGCGCGCCCGCAACCGTACGCATATGTTCGCTTTGCTCGGCGCAAATGTTGACTTTGCTGAACGTGAAACTATTCGCGGCGCGCTTTCCATGGGGCGCAAAACACTCGAAATGCTTGGTATCTCGCCGAACCGCGCGCAGCATATTTCAGATGAATTTCTGGCCTATGATTTCAAACTTGTGAAAGAGAGTTTAGAGATTCAAAACGACATGGACGCGTTAAGCGATAAGGCGAAATCGGCTGAACGGTTTTTACGCGAGACGCTCGGTGCAGATAATCTGAGGGACGGGGAGGTGCCTGACCGCTCGTCCGATTAGCGATTGAAATCCTATGCGACTATCTGACGAATTTGCTCTCTTGCGAAGCTCCCGCGACGGACTTAAGAGGACGCCATGTTAGATAAAGTTACAAACTTATTTTTGCGTCCCACGGGTGAGATTGGGGTGAAACCTTACCTTATCGGCGTGGTCGGTATTGCGTTATTTGTTGTCGCTGTGAACACGTTTTTGCGCGCGCTCACGCCAGGGGCTTTGAGCTTTTCTGTGGCACTCGTTTTCCCGTTCCTCGCGCTCTATATTATCTATTGTGTCTACGGAAAACGACTGCACGATATGGGATTTTCTGTTTGGCCTCTGACAGGTCTTATTACGGCGGAATTATTTGTTATCCTAGGCGTCATGCTCGCTTTTGGTGGGGCCGAATATTTCGAAGGCTTTGCGCAATATGAGCGTAAAGCGGTGATTGACGAGGCTGTCCGCGAAGCGCTCATTTCTGATTATCAAGCCGAGCAAGCGGCCAATATGGGCACGATAAAAATCGCGCTTTGGATATTGCCTGTGCTGTTTACAGCATGGCTCGCGATGGCACCAAAACGTCCCCGTAAAATAAAAGAATAGATTTCTAAAAAGTCTTCAAATGGTACGGATGGTCGGAATCGAACCGACACTCCAAAGGAACCGGATTTTGAATCCGGCAACTTTAGTCATAAACCATTGTTTTTATTATATATAATTCTGTATTATATGTGAAGTGTGTAAGAGATTGTGTAAGTATTTAGCCTAAATTTACGTCCCAGACACGATGAAATTCGCGCCGATTCGCGTGTGAAATCAAGCATATTGTTTCTAATTTACGAGAAAGCCCTCAGAACGTCCCTGAGAGCAACCTATGAATTTTTCGATGAAAGGTGCATTCGAGAAATTAAGACCTCAGGCGGCGTTTGCGCGGCCTATTAAACCTTCCTCAAAACAGGGTTTTGGGGCTTGCACCAAAACCCATGATCAGCCCTCTTAATGGGGGAGCGGCGTCAACTCGAAAATTGGGGGCGACCTTTAGGGGGAGCCGATTTTCGCGGTTTACGCCGCCGGGGGCAAAGCCCCCATTAGTCTTATTACTCACCTCACGCTCAATCTATTCCTCATTTCACGCAATACCTATTCCTCACCTCACGCACATTCTACTACCCAACTCACGCACACTGTGTTACCCATCTCACGCAAATAAATGAGATTCGTATATGGCAAACAATGATACCTTAGCACCACGGCATTTACAGGCTGAATTGGAAGCTGCATTAGCGGCAAGTCGCATTGTCAATATCATTGGCCCTCGGCAAGCGGGAAAGACAACCTTTGTGCGCGATATATTTGCCTCAGAACGCTCAGGAGCGCGTTTTGTGACC
>CALLME010000290.1 GCA_938007945.1 uncultured Caulobacterales bacterium | reverse complement strand
GGCGGCCTGAAAACGGGTCGTGATATTGTGATTGCGGCCATGCTCGGCGCAGAAGAATACGGTATTGGCACGCTCAGCCTTGTCGCCATGGGCTGTATTATGGTGCGTCAGTGCCACAGCAATACTTGCCCTGTTGGCGTTTGCGTCCAAGACCCGCGCCTTCGCGAAAAATTCACAGGTACGCCTGAGAAGGTCATAAATCTCATGAGTTTTATCGCCGAAGAAGTGCGCGAAATTCTCGCCGAGATTGGCGTGACCTCGCTTGACGACATTATTGGCCGCACAGACTTGCTCGCGCAGGTTAGTCGCGGGGCGGAGCATCTGGATGATCTCGACCTCAATCCCATCCTTGCGCGCGTGGATAACCGCCCTGTGGTGGATAGCCGTAACGAACGCATTGAGGTGCCTGATACGCTTGATATTCAAATTCTGGCCGATTCTGAGCAGCTCTTTAAACGCCGCGAGAAAATGCAGCTAACATATGCGGTGCAAAATACGCACCGCGCTGTGGGCACACGTATCAGCTCGCATATTTATAAAGCTTACGGCGCGGAAGGTCTGCCTGATGGGCACCTCACTGTGCGCCTTCGCGGCTCAGCGGGGCAATCGCTCGGCGCGTTTGGGATTAAGGGTCTGCGCCTTGTCGTGGACGGCGATAGCAATGACTATGTCGGTAAGGGTTTGTCTGGCGCAGAGATTATTCTCGCGGCCCAAGGGCGTTGCCCGATTGATAGTCATAAATCCGCCATCATCGGTAACACCTGCCTCTACGGCGCGACCTCTGGCACATTACTCGCCGCGGGTCGGGCGGGCGAACGCTTCGCCGTGCGCAATTCTGGTGCGGTCTCCGTTATCGAGGGCTGCGGCACAAATGGCTGCGAATATATGACAGGCGGCACTGTGGTCGTGCTTGGTAAAGTCGGCGACAACTTCGGCGCAGGCATGACAGGCGGCATGGCTTATATCTATGACGAGGCGGGCAATTTTGAAAAAGCCGTCAATCCCGACAATGTCGTCTGGCAGCGTTTTGGCTCTGAGCATTATGAGCAGCAATGCAAAGACCTCATCGCGCGTCACGCCGAGGAAACAGGCTCTGAATTCTCCGCCAAACTTCTCGCAGAATGGCATCTAGAGCGCGGCAAGTTCTGGCAAGTTGTGCCCAAAGAAATGCTCACGCGGTTAGATATTCCTTTGCAGGATGCAGCGGAGTAGAGAAGCAAATAGCAAGGCCATGCTAAAGATAGCGTGGCCTTAATTTTTTTTAGATTCAAAGTATTTTAGTTCTGCCCACCCATTTCAAGTCTATACCTATCAGATTCAAACTATCAGACACGATAGCGGTTGATGTTGGCTGCGGCGCTACGACGGATAAAAGTTGGTTTGCTATTTCTTCGCAGTCTGTTGCTGTAACAATACAAACTTTAATTCCCACACGCGTGACGTCATCATCTGATCTGTAAACTTTGGACGTGACTTTAAAGTCACTACCTTCCCGTTCGATGAGAAATTGATCTTCAAAACCATTTCTCAAAATAACTGACGCCGCAAAATTCTGACCTGATAATTGTCCGTTACTGAGTGTCTGAGTAAACCCCATCGATAGTTCATAAACATCAAATTCTTGTGTGAGCTTTTGCGCGCGTATGGCTCCCCATGTCGCCAAATGCCCAATCAACAACCCGCTCGCGACTAAGCCACCCCACAAAGCCCAATGCGGTTTTCGCGGCAGGGGCGAAGCGTTTAAGCTGACGTATCTCTCTATTAACCCGCGCACCAAATCGCTGACAGTGCGGCCTTCTCCCTCGGCAATGTCGGACAAGGTTTGCTTTTCCTTATACGACAGGCGCACTTCAATTTTCTCAGTACGTTTCATATTGTGGCCACCTTTTGTCATTCAGGCGTTACGCGAATATATATTTCTTCTACGCCTTCAGTTCCAAATTGAATTGTCGCAGATTCTCGTGGATTGAAATTGAGTCTAGGTGTCGCGATTGTTTCGCACAGCGTTTCGACTTCTTTGCAAATATGGACTGATAGAAATGCAAACTTAGAATCGCCTTCATTCACGGTTGCAGTGAGGCGAATTTTGGCTTCAGGACCTGGAATGATAAGCTCTGAACGGTAACCCGCTTTGGCTACAATTGGCGCTGAAATCGAAAATGGCATTTCTGTCCCGTAGCGCATTTGGAAATCCATAGTATAAATCGAAGGGCCGTTATGCGACTGCGTGAAAGCATAAGTCCCCAAATGCCCGACAACCAAACCCAATGCAATCAATCCGCTCCATAAGCCCCAACGTGGTTTTCGCGGCAGGGGCGAGGCATTTAAATTGACATAACGCTCAATCAAACCGCGCACCAAATCACTGACGGTGCGGCCTTCCCCCTCGGCGAGCGCGGATAATGACTGCTTTTCCTCATGCGACAGGCGCACTTCAATTTTCTCAGTACGTTTCATTACGGCCTCCTTAATCCAAAACTAAGGGCGTGGGCACGAATACTTCAAGGAAAACCGTGTCAGGACGACGGCTGTTTCGTGTCAGGACACTTTGCTTTTAACTTAATCTGCTTGGGCTGGCACAGAAAATCTGACATCGCTTTTGCCGTCCACGATCATCTCCGCCAACAGCTCACCTGAGCCTGCGCAGAGTGTCCAGCCCATATGACCGTGACCCGTATTGACCCAGAGCCCCGGCAAAGCGCTGCGGCCAATATAGGGTTTACCTGTGACGCTGACAGGGCGAATAGCAGACCAAGGCTCAGCTATGGGCGCGCCTAAGGCATCCATTAATTGCGGCGCGATGGCGGTCCATATTTTTATCAAAGGGTCTGCACTGTCTTGACCAATCGAGCCTGACAGGCGCAACGTATCGCCAAATACTGACAAAGCCGAACACTGGCCTGCCTCCATAACGGGGTAATCAGGTAGGTCGAGATCCACGGGTTTTCTGTAATTCACGGCCCATCCTGCCGCGCGTTTCATGGGCAAATTTATCCCCGCCCGCGCCGCTAAGCGCTCACTTTGAGGGCCAGCGGCAAGTACAGTGTGACGCGCGCGAATATCACGATTGCCAAGGCGCACGCCTATCACGCGCCCGTCCACTATCCACGGCGCAGCGCCTTGCCCCATGACAATGTCGGCTCCGCGCGACGCGATGTCCTCTGCCAAGGCCAAGCCGTAATCATAAGCATTTCCAGACCGGTCATCCGCGTAAAACAGCGCAGGTTTATCCCCAAATAGAGCCCCTGCGGGACGGCGCTGATTGGAAATACCAAGCTGGTCGCAACGCTGCGCCGCGGCGGCCCAACTGTCAGTGTCTGGGAAGATTTGCAAACACCCTTTGGCGCGCCCGCATTGCGCGAGACCGAGGTCTTTCGCGCGCTTTGTGATGAGCTCAACCGAGCGTGTCGCGAGCGACAGGACATCTTTACCTACGGATAATCGCTGCGCCTCGCTGAAACCAAGCTGTAGCCAAGGCGAGGCTTGGCTAGGGTGGAGCATACCTGAATTGCAAAAGCTCACCCCCTCCATCGGGGCAGATTTTATGTCGGTCACACAGACAGATAGGCCGCGCGATATGAGGCTGTCCGCGCTTGATAAACCCAGCAAACCTGCGCCTATGATGACAACATCATACTCCAATTCGTCTGTGATGTGAGAGGCTGTTTTTCCCATGGCGCGCCCTTAACAAAGCCCGCCCGCAAATGCAAAGGCCAAGCGCGCCTATGCCCACATGTGAGGCTACAACGTATCTTTTATAGCCGCGTATTCCGCTTGAAAGGCTATGAAACGTGGATGGTCGTGTAAGTTTTTCAAAAACGGGTCATCTTCAAAAATAAGCACAGCGTGCGGCCCCGTCAGTTCGATAAATTCCGCCATATAATCTAAGGCGCGCTCTGGCTCACCAATACGGTTTAAGGCATCAATAGCGTCGCCGATGAAGACGATTTCTGATTGCTTATCACGCGGACGAACAGCTGGAATTAATTTGACGTAGCGCTCAACCGCCTCTTTATCACCGAGCAAGGCGGGAATGGCGAGCGGGCGGTAGGGGAACGAACTATCCCATTCTGTCACGGGGGGTACAGTGTCCATGCGCGCCTTTAGAGCTTGCGTTTTTTCTTTTGCCATCTCTGTCTCGCCCAGCACCTCAAGCGCGTGTATCTCGCTGAGCGCAAAACTCTCAAGCCCGTTTTCAGGGCTACGTTTTTCTTCTGGCCAAGCATCCAGCGCATAGCGGATTTTCGCGGGATCACCTGTGGCGAGGGCGTAATGCAATCGCTCTCTGGGGAAGATATCACGCGTCCGCGAAATTGCGTTCCACGCCGCATCGGGATTGCCTTTAAATTGCTCGACAGCGGCTTCAAAAATAGCACCGTAAATTGAATCCGGGTCTTGTTGGCGCGCCCGACCAATTAAGCTGTCCGCGCTCTCAAAATCACCAATAATGGCATAGGTGAGCGCAAGCTCTGGTTTGAAAGAATAATTTAACGGATCCAAGCGGTGGGCTTTTGACAGCAAAGTGGCCGCATCTTCAAACTTGCCGAGACGGCGGAGAAGAAAGGCTTTGCCCGCCACTGAACGCGCATGGCTGGGCGCAACGTCTAACGCCGCCTCAAAGGCTGCCTCTGCCGCCTTATAATCTTGCTCAACCCAATAGCTGAAATAGGCATCGGCGAAGCGTGTTTCCAGCGCGTTGGGGGCGAGGGATTTAGCTTGCTCGAGCGAGGCGCGTCCACGCTCCCTGTAATCGCCTTCCATGCGGCCTTCTCTTTGCTCAAACCAATAAATGGCCATTTCGGTATAGGCTTTATCTGCCCAGGCCTGACCAAATCCCGCATCCGCAGCAATGGCATCTTCGAAATGGGCAAGGGCAGGCAGCAAATTTTCGCCCAAATTTCTCTGTCCCCCAGAAATAAGAAGCGAGCCTTTTATATAAGCATCATAAGCCGCCACACTTTCTGTGGGGTCTTCTTCGAGCCGCGTTTTCTCTGCGCTGGTGAGAACAGTCTTAAGCGATGTTGCAATTAATTGCGTGATTTCAGATTGTATATCAAACAGGTTTTCAGTTGTCAGCGCGCGGTCATAATCTTCAGCCCACAAATGAATGTCTTCTGCACCGTCAATTAATTGCACCGTAATGCGCACGCGTTCGCCCGCCCGCTGAACCGCGCCTTCAAGCACAGCCGCCGCGCCAAGCTCCGTGGCTATTTCAGGAATACGCATTGTCGTCTCGCGGTATCCCATTACAGAGGTACGCGAAATGACCTCTAATCCAGAAATTTTTGAGAGCTGCGTCAAAAGCTCGTCGTGAATACCATCGGCGAAATAAGCGTCTCCTGCCTCGGCACTTCGGTTGGTAAACGGCAGGACAGCGACAGCGTTACCCGCACTCGAAATCGTCCGCACAGAAGGCGGCGCGACTGTGGGTTGACGCAGGCTTGAGAATAAAATCACTCCGCCAACGGCGATAAGACCTGCGAGAATGCCGAGGTCTAGGATACGCCCTTTTTTCTCGGCAAATTCTGGATCAGACTTCGCTGAATCCGTTTTCACAAATCCTTCAGGTGTCAGATCAAATATCCAGCCAAGGACAAGCGCAACAGGAAAACCGATAATGGCGAGCGCGACAATCATGGTGTCAAACCAACCAGGCAGATTCATAGCGACTTTAAGCGTGACGGCCGTTTGAACTAAGAACCACGCCCCCACGACATAGGCCCCGACCAAGCGGAACATATTTCGTCGTCGTAATTCTTTGAAAAAATCAACCATTCGCGCCCTCTTCGCGAGAACGCATAACATGTTTATTCGACCAAGTCTAAACGACTTTGAGGCGCATTTTGACCAAGGTAACGGCTACATCAGCACCGTATCATATAGCAGACCGTCATCGTCATAGAAATACTCTGTAACAGCGCCGTCGGCTTCTGTGCGTGTGACTTTGCGCGCCCAAGCATAAGCCGCGTCGAGGTCATATTCATTGAGCACATTCACGCCGTTATCATACTCAATCTCGAACGACATCGTTTCGCCGCTCGCGTTTAGCAAGCGGTCTGTGCTCGCCCAATTAAAGATATCTGCCGTGTCTTCATTGCGCGAGCGAGTCGCCCAACCAAAATCCCCGTCGCGGTCGTAGGTCAGTGTTGTGACAATGCCGTTATCATTTGTGCGCACGAATTCCGTCACTTGGCGGGCCGCATTAATTTCATAGACGAAGCTGTCCCAGCTTTCCGTGTTCGCGGCATCAGTGAGTGTGCGCACACTTGCGCCTTTAAACGGGCCTTGCACAGTATACACTTCGTCAGAGGTATAGCTATCATCGCGCTCTAGCACGAAGCGTGTTTTGGCAAGCCCGCCATTGAGATAAATATAGTAGGATGTAGCGCTGGTCCAAGCGGCTGTGTCCACGAGGTCTTGCGTCTCAGACCGCACGTCCCACTCAAGTTCAGAATTATCGGTATCATAGGTCACAAGATTGCGACGGCCCGTATCAAACAGCGTATCTATTTGAAGAAGTTCACCGCCTTCAAACTCATAGATTAACTCTCGAGTCTCATACCCCTACACATTTGAAATATCAAAAGTCTTATCTGAATAGCTTCCATTATCCTCTATGGTTTGGGTGCGTATAATCTCGCCTGTCTGATTATATAAAATTTTTTGAAGTTGATAGGGCGTTCTACGTCCTGCAGTTATAACACTTACCAAGACACCACTGTCGTCATATTCAAACTGTTTAAAATTCCATATTGCGTCAACGGCACTATCCCTAACAGTAACCTGCCGCCCCCATAACTCAGTGTTATCTGCATCATATTGGGTATAATACTCACGCGTTCCCTCTTGGCGAAAGCGACCAAGTATATCACCGTCAGGATTGCGTAGGACCGCTGATTCAAAATTGCTGGCCGCGTATCTGTATTCTGCGTACTCAAGAGCAACAATCTCGAGCACATCATAACCTGCACCGCCCTGAATATCACTCAAGGCATAAAAAACTCCCGAATCCAATAAGGGTGTTATCTTAATAACATCATCCCCTGCCCCACCAGATAGTCTCATATCTTCGCTATAAACTCCGTTGACAATGATTGTGTCATCCCCGTCGCCTGCCTGTGCCCGAGACAAACTGTTACGGTCCGAATTGTTAATTTCTTATCCGGTCATTCCCATCACCACCAAAAACTCCGCCAAACCCATCTTCAGAAAGAAAAATTCTATCATCGCCCAATCCACCATCGATAGCGTTAGATGCATAGCCGCTAAAAATTGTGTCGTTACCAGCGCCGCCATATATGACACTTTCCAGTGTAGTTGAGGCTGTCCCCCCAAAGATAACGTCATCACCTGCAAGACCGTAAATTAAAATCTCGAGTCCCGCACCTAATATGCGGTCGTTAAAAGCCGTACCAATTAATTCATTATTCTGGCCTTCAATACCGACAATCGGATTATTTAATTGCGTCGCCGTAATCTCATAACTCCCCGCCCAAGCATCCCACGCTTCGCGCACTTGCAAGTAATAGGTTCCGCTCTCGACGAATTCATGGGTGAAGTTCAGGTTGGGGCCGTAATTATTAAACTCAAAA
>CALLME010000289.1 GCA_938007945.1 uncultured Caulobacterales bacterium | reverse complement strand
CGGTCAGCCTCTGGATATTCAGGGATTTCGATGGTTCTCATGGCTCTTGTTTAAGCGTGTCACACGGCAAAGTTCAAGCATCGTTTAATGTCATGTCTGTTGAGAAAGACGTCCTGCAAGTTCGGGGAATTTCTGTGTCACGGCGTAAATCATACGGGTATGTACACCAGCGCGTTTCTCCCCCGCATCCAAAGTGAAAATACGGTCAGTATTCTGTTTGGCAATATCAAGAAACGCGTCACGCAGCGTGTTGTGAAACTCCATCGACTCTGCATCAAAGCGCGAGATTTCCTCGCCGCGCGTCTCTACTCGTTTCATGGCAATCACGGGATCAATATCGAACAGGATTGTCAGGTCAGGCTCAAACCCGTCCATAACGGCGTTGTGGACGCCTTTAATTCGGCTGAGATCAATCCCGCGCGCATATCCTTGATAGGCGAGCGAGCTATCTGCGAAACGATCGCTAATCACCCATGCCCCACGGTCAAGCGCGGGCCGAATGAGTTTTTCTACGTGGTCGACACGTGCCGCATACATGAGGAGCAATTCCGTCATGCCTGACCACCGATCTTTGGTGCCATCGAGCACGAGCTTACGGATGGCCTCTGCGCCAAATGTACCGCCAGGTTCACGGGTGAGGACAGTCTCAATACCAGCCGCGTCAAGCGCGTCGACAAGCAATTTAGCTTGGGTCGTTTTGCCTGCGCCTTCACCGCCTTCAAGCGTGATAAATTTTCCGCGTTTCATATTAACCCCCAAACTTATATTTAAGTGCGCGCATCGCTCGTCCAAATGGCCCCAGACGCGGCACGTCTTTTTCAGCCACGAGCGGTATTGTGCGCTCGGGCTTTCCAGGCTCAGATACAATGAGTTCTGCAACGACGTCGCCTTTCGCAATCGGGGCAATCGCAGTTTTATAACGCATCTGCGTTTTCAGATTAGGACGATCCGCACGGTACAGCCCGACAGATAAGTCTTCAGCCATCACGGCGTTTACGCTTGCGTCCTCACCCATATAAACGTCCACAGGGCCAACGAGGTCATTCGAGCCGTATAATTTATAAGCAGCAAAACTATCGAAAGCAGCGCGCATCATGCGGACAGACTCCGAACTCCGTTCTTTCTTGCTCGACAATCCGTTGAGTACGATAATGCGGCGGTCATCACCGCGCTTGGCAGAGCCAACAAGGCCGTAACCTGATACCTCTGTGTGACCTGTCTTAAGCCCGTCAGCGCCCGTAAATTGCCCAAGAAGAGGATTGCGGTTGCCTTGCTTTATTCCGTTCCATGTGAAGCTGTCTTCGCTGTAAAGGCTGTAAAGTTCTGGATAGCGTTCCACTGACCTTTGGCCGAGTTTGGCGAGGTCAAGCGTACTGATACGATGCTCAGGATGCGGCCAACCTGTGGCGTTGCGGAAGGTCACGCTGTCGAGCCCGATCTTCTGCGCGTGTGATGTCATCATATCAGCAAAGGCTGTCTCCGAGCCTGCAAGCCCTTCGGCGAGGACGATGCAGGCGTCATTACCAGATTGAATTATAACCCCGCGCAACAAGTCCTCAACACGGACAGAGGAGCCCACTTTTAGAAACATGGTCGAGCTGCCTGATTTCGCGCCGCCGCGACGCCACGCTTCTTCAGATACCTTAAATTCTGTGTCCATCGTAATGCGGCCTTCGCGAAGGGCATCAAACACCATCTCGGCCGTTAGAATTTTTGTCATAGATGCGGGCGCAATCGGGCGGCGCGCGTCTTTCTCAAACAAGACAAGACCCGTTTCGCTATCCATAATAATTGCGTGAGGGGCGAGCGTATCAAAGCTTGAGGTCTGCGCCTGTACAGTCAAGGGCATGGCGGTAAGGAAACAAGTCCCAACAAGCAGGGCTGACAATCTTAGAGAAGGCAATGTTTGGGTCACAGGGTTTCCAGCATATAAAAGACAGAATCAAAAATGCGCACCAATCGGTGCGCATTATGATTTTCACAGCTTAGCTGTCAGGTAAACCCTTTGAAGTAAATTGCCTTCAAATTACCCTTTTTATTTCGGTGTCGAGCGGCGGTTGACAGCATCAATCCAACGGGCCTGCGACGATGTGTTTTTCGCCATATGAATAGGACCTTTGATTGTCAGCGTGATGATGTCATCTTCATCGTTCGGATTACCTTGCATCGCAGGATCTTCTGGCAAGGCGATAGGCGCTTGCGGGTCCATCATAGGCGGGGCTGGGCGGCTAGGTTCCTGGTATAAAGGAGCCTGATATTGAGGCTGCTCAGCCGAGCGCGGTATAGTTGGTTGCGGCGTAACTGGCGCGTATTCTTGCGGGACTTGTACTTGCGGCACGGCCTGGCGCGGTGTGTAGTCGCGTAGCGGCTGATAACGGTCCGTATTTGGCACAGGTGTTGGCTGTGGCTGTTCCACACTCTGAGGCACGGTTACAGGCGGCGTCACAGGCTGATAGCTTTGCGGCGCAGCTGGCGAAGGCGCTTCAACCATACGGTTTGCTGCCATAGGATCAGCAGGGCCAGCATAACGGACGCGGACACGTGCTGTGCCGTTAGCTATCACGCCTAACTCTCTCGCAGCGGCCTCTGAGAGGTCAATGATACGACCCTTTACAAAAGGCCCGCGGTCATTGAGGCGCACCATAATAGACTCGCCCGTCTCGAGGTTTTGCACATGAAGCATGCTATTGAGCGGCAACGTCTTGTGCGCAGCGGTCATATCATTCTTGTCAAAGATTTCACCCGTTGCGGTTGGCTTGCCATGATATTTATCACCATACCAAGACGCGAGCCCCTTCTCGTCATATTTTGGATCATGCTTCGGCTTATAAGTTTTACCCATCATAGAGTATTTTTTACCGACTTTCTGATGCTTGTAGAGGTCTTTATCGACGCGCTTTTGGTCAAAATTATCGACTTCAGGGCGTGACTTGGGCGGGCGCGGTGCAGCAGGCTGAGGCGCAGTATATGGAGATGGAACCGCAACGGTTTGCGG
>CALLME010000288.1 GCA_938007945.1 uncultured Caulobacterales bacterium | reverse complement strand
ACTCAAACAGCCTAAAACCGCGCTATAACGCAGGTTTTAACGCATCATTAACCTTATTCGTTAGGATATATAACAGAGGTTACGCAATGAGAGCGGGGCCCTCATCGATTAGGGAGACTTAAAATGAACAAAAAAGAACTCGTAGCCGCTCTTGCGGACAAATGTGGAACAACACAGGGCGCAGCAGGCGAATTTGTCAATGCTTTCTGCGAAACTGTAACAGCTGAGCTTAAGGACGGCAACGGAGTTGCCCTGCCTGGTTTTGGTCAGTTTGTTGCCAAACACCGCCCGTCACGCGAAATGCGTAATCCATCGACAGGCAAAATGATGATGAGCAAGGCGAAGACCTCTGCTCAGTTCAAAGCATCAGCGGCGTTGAAAGACCTCTAGTCTTTATTCCAAACGTTTATTAAAGGCCGTCTGCCCCACGCAGGCGGCTTTTTTGTTGCTTGAAAGATTTCCGCGCTTATGGTCGAGCGCAGTAATAAGGATTTAGAATATGAAAACACGCGCCGCCGTGGCCTTTGAAGCCAAAAAACCGCTGGAAATCGTCGAGCTTGATTTAGCCGGCCCCAAGGACGGCGAAGTCCTTGTCGAAATTATGGCGACAGGTATTTGCCATACGGACGCCTATACGCTGGACGGCCTTGATAGCGAAGGCCTGTTCCCAAGTGTGCTGGGTCATGAAGGCGCGGGCGTTGTGCGCGAAGTTGGCAAGGGTGTCACTTCGGTCAAGCCTGGCGATCATGTCATCCCGCTCTATACGCCAGAATGTCGCCAGTGTAAGTCCTGTCTTTCGGGAAAGACTAACCTCTGCACCGCTATTCGGGCTACACAGGGCAAAGGATTGATGCCTGATGGGACAAGCCGTTTCAGCTATAAGGGCGAGACAATCTATCACTATATGGGCTGCTCGACCTTTTCTAATTTCACAGTTTTGCCAGAGATTGCCGTGGCTAAAATTCGCGAAGACGCGCCTTTTGATAAGAGCTGCTATATCGGCTGTGGGGTCACGACAGGTATTGGCGCGGTGACGAATACGGCCAAAGTGCAAGCAGGCGATAATGTTATTGTTTTTGGACTTGGCGGCATTGGGTTAAACGTCTTGCAGGCCGCGCGCATGGTCGGGGCCAATAAAATCATCGGCGTTGATATTAATAACGACAAAAAGGACTGGGGTGAACGTTTCGGCATGACCCATTTTGTCAACCCTAATGAGATTGACGGCGATATTGTCGAGCACCTCGTCGCACTAACAGATGGTGGTGCGGATTTCACCTTTGATTGCACGGGCAACACCATCGTTATGCGTCAAGCGTTAGAAGCTTGCCATCGTGGGTGGGGCGTCTCTGTCGTGATTGGTGTGGCAGAAGCCGGCAAAGAAATCGCTACACGGCCATTTCAGCTTGTCACAGGTCGCGTCTGGAAAGGCACAGCCTTTGGCGGCGCAAAGGGTCGCACAGACGTGCCCAAAATCGTTGATTGGTATATGAACGGCAAAATCGAGATCGACCCGATGATTACCCATGTCTTGAAATTAGAGGACATCAACAAAGGCTTCGACCTGATGCATGAAGGCAAAAGCATTCGTAGCGTTGTGGTATTTTAAGACACGGCCCTAAACTACTGATAAACATAAAAAAACCAAGCTCTTAATTGAGCTTGGTTTTTTGTTATCCAAAATCAGCGTAGGTTTCAAAAAAAAAGGGGATGCTAAACCGCACCCCCTTTCTCGTGATTATGTCCTAATTTTTAGAACGTGTAGCTACCGCCAAAGACGATACGGCGATCTGGGTAACCGACGAAACAGATTGGACCTGTATCGGCAACACAACGCTGAACAACGTTTGACTTGGTCAAATTCACACCTTCGACCCCAATGTTGAAATTATCCGTGATGTCATAGTTAATGCTAGCATTTAGCTGACCACGGCTTTCATTAACCACTGGGAAGCTGAATGTCGAATTAACGCTGGCACCACCGGCAAAATCTAGTGTGCGGTACTGTTCACGCCAAGTATAACGCGCCCGAGCTGACAAACCATACTTCTCATAGAAAGCCGTAAGGTTATAGGCGTTTTTGGAATTATCCAACAAACCGCGTGGCAATGACTGATCGCCCAAAACGGTCCGGCCACGACCACCCGTTTCATCAACAATCGAACCGCCACCGAACTTTTGGTAGGTGTAGTTAGCTAGAATACCAAAACCTGAGGCCCAAGCAAATCCGCCCATACGATCTTCATAGTCGTTGAGTGTATGCTGGAAAGAGACTTCGATACCCTCTTGCGTAATAGCTGCGGTTTCGTTCACTCGCGTCACGAGGTCTACACAGTAGCCAATTGTCCCAGTAGGTGCGAATTGGTTTGCCTCAACAATCGGGTTAAATATCCCGCCGCCCGGACAATCTGGATTCGTTTCACGAACAAGACCTGACCCGGAATTACCAGGACTAAGCGCAGCTTCGTCCGTGATTTGGCTGATGGTAGAGTTTCGCTTCTTATTAAAATATCCAATACTGAATACGGATGATGGTGCGAAGTACCAATCAGCCGAAATGTCGAAGGAGTCTGTGACCGAAGGCTGTAGACTTGGATTACCAATCGTGATGGGTGTGTTTTCGTTTTGCGTAAACGTCGTCGCCGTATTAATGCTGCCAAATCCTGGCCGCAGAATGTCTTGATTGTAAGCAGCCCGAATTAGTACATTTTCGGTTGGCTCAATAACAAGGTTGGCGCGTGGCAGGAAGAAGTCATAAGATCCAGAGGTTGTCTGCAGCCCCCCACCGCCGCCAGGCGCAGGAACAAATGATGTCGAGTCTACATCTGTCTCGATATATCTTGCTCCGACATTACCGCGAACCATACCAAAGTTGAAGTTCGCTTGCGCATAGAATGCATCAGTTGACTCATCTACGCTATAAGATGACCCTGGAAAAGGCTGGATGTTTGCTGTGGTTCTACCGTCAGCTTGTGGCTCAAGCAAACGTTGCTGAGCAAAAGCATTTTCCAAAATAGCCAAGGTGCCATTCGGGTCGTTAAACGCTCGATCCGGGTCAATTAGCAAGAAATTTGCAACAAACAATTCACGACCATCAGCATCCCCATAATTGTCAGGGCCTGGAACCAGAAGCTCTGAGAACAAACGACCGTTGGGACTATCTTCGAGACGGCTAAACCCACCGATACGACCCTCTACACGTTGGAACTCCGTAGAACGGTCATTATTGCGGTACCCAACGTCAACAGACTTCAGGAAGTTGCCAAATGAACTGTCTTCAAAGTCATAAGACAGATCGAGACGCATAGATTCTTCGCTATTGTCCGTCGTATTGCGTCCAACCCGAACATCGTCAATTACGACATTGTTGGGGTCCAATAGTTGCGCAGGTGTTGGTGCGAATGGCGATGAGAAATCAATACCAAAAGAGAGGGACTCGTTAGAGCGATCAAAAATAAACGGCACAGAGTTGTCGTTACTTGTTCTTGGGTCGCCCGTCGCTCCTCCGTCAAGCGGCGTATTTGGGTTAATAAAGTTCAACACGGTGCTGAGATTAGGGTTTCTCGTTTCGGCTGTCGTGTTGGACCATTCTGCGCGAGCTGAGAGGCGATCTGTAATATCCCATTCGCCGCCTAAAACAAACACATTATTGACGGTCACTCGAGCCCCTGTATCACCCGCGAAGCGGAGATTAGGATCATCATCATCTACGTCGAGATTGACCGGAATTCGGCCTGATACTGCTACAGAATCTACTGTGCCAGGAAAGCCGAAATCGATTGACTCAAATGTATCAATTTCTGCAACTGAACGGAGCGAACTTACGCCAGAAGCTTGCACACGATAGGAGTCTTGGGCCCGTTGCTGATCATTGACGATAGCATCAAAATAAAGTTTAACATTATCCGCAGGCTTAGCCTCGACTGTGCCAGCAAAGTTGATTGTTTCATATTTAAAGTTTTCTTGTTCTTGGAGTAAAAACTGAATACCAAGGAAATCTCTACCATCTACCGAACGAAGTTGATCAACATCGGCACGTGGACGGAAGGACACCGCGTCCTGCTCAGTATAAGAACCACTAACTACAAAGCCAATTTCTTGACCTGTGGTGCTCTCCCATTTGTTACCAAACGCGCCCGATAGGCGAGGCTTGATACCCGCTGTGCTGAGTTCACTATATTCGCCTTGAACGCGAACAGATGCGAGAGTCTCTTTTAAATCGAGAGGACGAATTGTTCTTAGGTTGACTGTGCCGCCAACTGATCCTTCAATCGTTGAGGCTTCTGGTGCTTTAATGACTTCTACACCTGCAATAATTGCCGGATTAACATCTTCAAAGCTGATACCAACACGACTTGAACCAGATCCCACTGTGGAGACGCCGTTGATTTCTACACGGTTGTCATTAGTGCCGCGAATTTGTACGCCTGTACCGACACCAGCCGTTCTTGTAATTTGTATACCTGTAACATTTTCCAGAACCTCTGCGAGGTTTTGGTCTGGCAGTTTACCAATGTCTTCAGCCAAAATGACTTCAACGAGGCTATCCGCGTTGCGTTTTTCGACAAGCGCGTTTTCGAGCGAGGCACGAATACCTGTAACAATGATTTCGTCTGATGGACTTGTTTGGGCGCTCGCGTTTGATGCGAAAGCAATTGTAGACGTGGATAATAATAACGTAAATAATGATCTATTCTTCATTTTCTTTTCCTGAGCAACACAGTCATTTACCCTTTGTTGCATTATAGTTGATTGGCGATATTGCCAGACGTGTGTGGTCATTCACTAAGCTGATGACTGACTGTCACTTTTGGTGTGATCGTTTTTATCCTTACTCAGTCAAAAGTACTCGTGAATTCTTACAACCACGCAGAACGTGATCATAAAATTTATATGAGAGCGTGCTCCGCTCTACTTTTTTAGTTTCACGAAATAATCGTAAATTTCCGGGACGTTACCGTCCCCCATGCCTGCATCGACAGCCGCTTGAAGGCTAGCTGACGTGGCTTCTGCAACTAAAGACTTTGACCCAAGGTCGGAGACCATTTGCGCGAAATAGCCCAAATCTTTATTGGCATTGTTAATTGAGAAGCCGAGGTCGCTATTTCCGTCTACTGCGTAATTTTTACAGAACTTCATAAACGGAGAATTTGAAGGGCCCGCCGACATGATATCATAGAGCTGTTGGCGGTCCACGCCCGCTAGCTCGGCCGCGGCGAAAGCTTGGCTCATGGCCGTCACAGTCGTCATGCCCATAAAGTTGTTGATGAGCTTCGTCGTATGCCCCGCACCGAGCGCGCCAAGATAAAAGACGTTTTCACCCTGCTCTTTGAGGATGGGCTCATATTTATCGAATGTGGCCTTATCACCTGCCGCCATAATATTGAGAAGCCCGTCTTTCGCGTGAGCAGGCGTACGACCCAACGGCGCGTCAATCATGCCAACGCCTTTTTTAGCCAAGTCAGCCCCGATTTTCTTGGTCGAAGCCGGGATTGATGTCCCAAAATCAATGAGCACGGAGCCTTCTTTGATGCCTTCGAGAACACCGTTTTCACCGTAAACAATTTTCTCAACGACAGCTGATGTGGTCAGGCAGAACTCGACGATATCCGATTTCTCAGCAAGTTCCTTAGGTGATTTGGCTTGCGACGCGTTTCCGCGCGCCAGCACGCGGTCAACGGCCTCTTGATTGAGGTCCATAACGATGACTTCAAAGCCTCGCTTTTGCAGATTTTCGACCATATTGCCGCCCATAAGGCCGAGGCCGATAAATCCGATGACTGGTTTTGACATAATTTAAATTCCTATGATTTTATGTTTATAAGGGGTTTGTTTTATTTCATTCCGCGTGGTTTCAACGGTTCAATTTTAGGGATAAGTATCCAAACGCTCAGCACGGCTAAGACAGCTAGAGCGACACCTATAATAAAGGCCGGCATATAGCTCTCAGTGGTAATGAGAGGCACTATCCAAACCAATACAGCGGCGGCTAGCTTAGCCGCTGTCCCTGCATAGCCAGCCAATGAGCCAACAGCTTTACTGCTATAGAGGTCGCTGGGGAGTGTTTGCACATTGCCGATGGTCGTTTGGAAGCCAAACAGAATGACAGCCATAATCAAAACTGCCAAAATGGGTGTTGAAGCAACTGACATTGCAAGCAAAGAGGGAACCATAATCGCCGCACCCAGTGTAATCACGAACTTACGCGTCTTGTTGACTGTCCACCCTTTACCTAACAAATTCTGCGCGAGTAGGCCACCAAACCATGCCCCAAACATAGCACCAACATAGGGCACCCAAGCGTAGAGACCGAGTTCTTTGACGTTGAATCCAAAACTATCGATGAGATAGATTGGAATCCACGCGACGAATAACCACCAGATAGGATCGACAAACATAGCCGGTAAAATTGCACCCCACGTCTCTTTACGACCAAGCATTTCCATCGTTGACGGATTGTAGTCAGACTCTTCTACACCATCCTCAGTTTTAACAAGCTGGCCAGAGAGAATATATTCGCGCTCTTTCGGGTCGAGCCAAGGATGGTCTTCTGGCTTTGATTTATAAATAATGAGCCAAGGGATAAGCCATAAGAGACCTATCATACCAATGACAATGAAGATCGTTTTCCATCCCAAAAATGCCGCCAGTAACGCTAAAATTATGGGAGAAAGAATACCGCCAATTGCGGCGCCTGAGTTAAATATTCCTTGCGCAAGAGCCCGTTCCTTTACGGGAAACCATTCGGCATTGGCTTTTGAAGCGCCCGGCCAGTTACCTGCCTCGGCAACACCTAAAATAACGCGAAAGATTTGAAAGGTCAGCACGCTTGACCCAAAAGCATGAAGCGCGGTGGCAATAGACCAAACCCCGATAGATAATACAAATCCAATTCTCGTGCCAAGCCAATCAAAAATTTTACCAAAAATTGTCTGTCCAAAAGCGTAGGCCAAGACAAAAACACCAAAAATATTAGCGTAGTCCTGATTGGAAAACCCGAACTCCGCTTTAATCTCTGGCCAAAGAATACCTAAGGCACCGCGGTCAATGTAGTTAATGACGGTTGCTAGGGCGACGAGCCCGACAACATACCAGCGTAAATTACCTTTGATCATGCGACATTCCCTTGTGTTTTTTCTGTTCTTGCATTTTATTTAGCAGCCAGATGCGCTTTTGAATGGAACAGTTTATAAGGCCCCGTCCAACTGATTATTTTTCCATTCACTGACACGCTGTTTTCTGCCGAAGAGTCTGCGCCGCCCAAGCCCAGTCCAACGACTTCACCGTCTTTTGTCGTGATTTGAATATATTCGTTCGCCCCGCTCTCAAAGTGCTCAACAGAGGCGATGCGGCTATGGCTGCCGAGTGTATATTCGGCCGTGGCGTTATACTCACCATGCGGCTCAATAACTGACACAAATGAGACTCCGTCAGAAGTCTTGGCACGCAGCATGAAGCCAGGTTCATTGCGCAGATTGAAATTCGGATCATTCGCGCCGACCTGCATAAAGACCACTTTTGTCTCGTCTGGTACAGCCGATGTGACCGTATAAAATGCCTCATCAAGCAACCATGTCACCTGTGAAAGACCGTCAACAGGTTCCGCTTCGGCAACTTTCCAAAGATATTGATAGCCGTTATTCGCGCCCAAAGGCTCCCGCTTAAACGGGTCGGCTTGCACCTCAAAATTCGTTTCAACCATGTGACCGTTATAGTGGAACGGCAGGTCGTAACTATGAGGCGCGTCAGCATGGGCCTCGACCAAATCGACAATCACAGGACGGTCAAATGCAACATCGTCAATAATTGCGACGGTACGCCCAATTCTGACGTCGTCATAAGCGGTATCTATTTCCGCAGACGTCATTTTCAAACGCGGTGTGTTAACGAGGTCTGTGACAGTTGGGTAATTCTGATTACCAACGCGGACGTCACCGTCAAAATGGCTCGTTTCGTCTACGACAAGCGCGTTGTGCGCCACTGTCTGTTTAGCGTAGCGGTTATTCTCTGGTAGGTAGTGACCGCCATATTTGGCTTCGACATTGAGGAAACGCGCTGCGCCGTAATCCCGCAAAATTTCATAGCCTGCATCATAAACGAGCAGGCCCATCTTATCGAAATGCCCATGGCCGAGCCCTTGAGACGTATTCTTCACGACAACGGCGAGATCATCAGGATCAGTTGAACTGCGCAGGATATCAAGTGCGCCCTCTGTGCCGTCCAATCCATCACCAAAACGCATAGTTTTATAATCAAACGGCGTGGCTTTTCCTGCGGCTAAATCTTCAGCAAGTTTGCGGCTTTCTGGCGTGAGGACGAACATATCTTGAGCCTCAGCAATCGACAAAAGCCCTGTGTCGCCCGTTAAGTCATAAGCAATAGCGACGCCGTGAAGAAGTTCATTGGTCTTAATGCCTTTTTCTTTAATGGCATCGTTGATTGGGAAAAACAGACCGCCGTAATTTTGCTGAATAGTGGCGTAAATCGCTTTCTTGAGAATGCCATCACGCTTTTCGAAGATTTCACGCTCTGGATTATTTTTTTGAACGGCCTGCGCAAAAATCACAAATGGCTTGAGCGCAAACCGCTGATAGTATGGCCCTTCATTATAATAGCCGTCAGGTGAAAAAAGCTTATCCATTTGCTTGAGGAAGCCCGCCTCACCTGATTTGTCTAGCCCAAGCAAAGCCTGCTCGACATACTCATCATCACCAATGGCGTAACCCGTCAGCCCAACAGCCGCCGTAGCCCACGTCCCGTGATTATGAACTTTGTTAAACGTCTCTGGCGAGCCGTCAGACATGAAGTCCGCCATATTGCGGAGCAGGTCAGTTTCAATCTTGTTGCGCTGATCTTCTGTGAGCGTATCTTTGATGGCGCCGTAAGCCTGCGCAACATGCAAAAGAAACATACTCTCATTGAGGTTTTGCCAGAACATACGCCCAGGTGATTGCTCTTTTTTCGCAGGATGCAGACCCCAATCGGGATAAACCTCAGCATAACCCATAAGCGCGCGAGCGACATAGTCTGCGTATTTTTTTTCGCCCGTCAGTTCATAAAGCTGCCCCGCATCATAAATAAGACTAAAA
>CALLME010000287.1 GCA_938007945.1 uncultured Caulobacterales bacterium | reverse complement strand
CATATTTCGCCGCCCCTATGCAAAATAACTGTAACGTTTTTATCTAAGTTTTATGACAGTTCTGTGACAACGGACGTTTCACGGTGAGTCGCGCAAGACGTTCTAGACGAGCTCGAAATTTGCGGGCATATGAATTTTATAGCGCCCTTAACACTCGATTTGCGCAGACATTCAAATTTCATAAAGGCAAACAGCATAGCGTAAATAAACGCGCTAAGGCCGCGCGTTCTTTCTGCGCTTTGTTCACAAAAAACCCGCCATAGGGCGGGTATTTTTGTAAACTGGTTGCGGGGGTAGGATTTGAACCTACGACCTTCAGGTTATGAGCCTGACGAGCTACCGGGCTGCTCCACCCCGCGCCAATTATATATCCGCTGAGGAAGTCTCTACGGGAGTAGGGATATATGAGGCTAACCCTTGGAATGCAAGCTCCAAGGCCCGTTTTGTTAGATATAATTAGCAAAAATTCATGGCCCTGCCTCTTTCGTGACTGGATTACGACTGTCCCCTCCGTTATGAGCAGTTATGCGCGTCATGTGGTTAATATTAGCGGTTTTATATGCCCTTCCGGCCGTTGCCTCGGTGGTCCTCTTTGAGCTTTATGCGCTTTGGGGCATTGCAGCTATCGCGCTTGCTTTTTTCATTTCCGCGCTAGCGCAGCGCAACCGTTTGCTGGCTTGTTTTTTGTCATGGATCATTGGCCTTGGCACCGTCAGCCTACTGACCGCGTTATATTTGCAAGGCGAAGGATTTAACGACCGCTTCTTTTATCATTTCACATTCGAGTCGCTCAAGATTGGGCTTGAGGCTTATCCTGCTATGCCCGCGCTCGCAGGGCTATATATGCTGGCCTGCCTCATCACGCCGTGGTTTTTTGGCAAAGGCAACACAGAGACCGCCAAAGCCCCAAAATGGGCGGTCGCTCTCTCCGCCTTGGTCGCCCTACTTTTATTCCCGCCCGCCACGTCTTTTGCGAGCTATGTCCATGAAAAGATGGACGCCGACGGGAACGCAACAAGAATTACGCGGGAAGTGCGCGAAGTCGAGACGGTGCCTCTCACCCAGAGACCAAAAAATCTCATCTTGATTTACGCAGAAAGCCTAGAGCAGACATGGTTTGACGAGACTGTATTCCCAGGATTGATGAAAGAGATCGGGCCTTTACGTGAACGGGCCTATGAATTTACCAATACGGTACAGGTCGACGGCACGGGGTGGACAATGGCGGGCATCGTCGCCTCACAATGCTCACTCCCGTTCAACATCCAATATCTGGATGGGCAAGAAGCCCATGCGGGCCTCGCCGCGATTGAGGAACCATTTAAAAACGAGATTTGCTTGGGTGATATTTTAGACGCTTACGGCTATGAGACAGTATTTATGGGCGGGGCGACGCTCTCATTTGCCGGTAAAGGCGCCTTCCTGCGCGCCAATGGATTCGACGAAGCTTATGGGTTTTTAGAGCTGCGCGATGACGTGCCCGAATGGTGGACGTATAAAAGCGGCTGGGGTCTGTATGATGACACCCTAATTGACCTTGCGGATAAGAAGGTCGATGAACTTGTTGCAGGCGATAGCCCATTTCTGTTGAGTGTTTTAACGGTAGATACGCACCAACCTGCAGGACATATTCCCAAGGATTGCCCGCCTTATGCGGAGGATAATGACATCCTTCAAGCTGTGCATTGCAACGACAAAATCTTGGGTAATTTCATTTCAGGTCTACTTGAACGTGACGATTTGGATGACACGATGATTGTGCTGTTTTCTGATCATTTGGCTTTGCGCAATACAGCCTGGGACCGCTTTACCGCACAAGGTGATAACCGACGCTTGAGTTGGTTGGTTTGGGACAGAGACCTCGCCCCGACCAAGAACGCGGCCAAAGCGACGCATTTTGATGTCACGCCCACTCTTCTTGAGATGATGGGTATTCCCAATTACCGTCAAAACAATTGGGGGCAATCCGTGCTGAGTGGTGCGGACGGCTATTGGTTCTCCCGCGAAGAGGCACAACGCAAGTCGGCTGAACGCGTAAGTTATCTGGATATGGAAGGCCAGACGGCCAAAATGGGCATAACTTTTAACGGCCCCGACAAAACCATATCAATAGGCAAAAAAGTGTTCAAAGCCTCTCGTGCTGGTTTTAATATGAACGACTCTATTTTTATGCTTCTTCTGAATAAAAACGGGGAAGTGGATGCCATTGTCACGGCTGAAAATCTTGAACAATTTAAGCGCGTCGCAAAAGACTATACTGTTATTGCCGTCTCACTTGATAAGGCCATTGCGCCAAGTGCGAAGCTGCCACCCGCTGCTGTGCAGGATGAAACGCCGCAAACTGAGAAAACGTCTAGCGACACCCCGCCGCCTGCACCGCCCTTATATTATTACGTCGGGACACCGTCGCAAGGTAACGCCGCAACGGGTGTGACCCAAGACGTGGCACAAATTTCTCGGAGACATATGCGGCGCATATTAAAAGGCAAGGCGCCAAGATAAAAACGGCCAATCAACCTGACGCGCACTTGCCACGCTGCTCGGACTAATCGCCTTATATACATTACAGGCAATTTCTGCCGTATTGCAGTTTGGACTATACGCGATTTATGGCTCTGAGGCGGTTCTTTTTAACCTCGACTTTGTTAATGCTTGATTCAAAGATCTGGCACGCCTCGCCAAAGGAAGCCGTGGCGCAAATTCGCCGCAATTTTATTAGCCCTTCTCGCCTTTGCGAGTTCGAGTCTCTACACGTCATTTCTTTTTCAAGGCTCAGGATTTAAGACGTAGTTTTAGGACGTTGTGATTTGCAGTCCCTTGCTATCGGGTTTGTTGAATTTCTACCGCCGATTTTATCAAACACAGTTCATGTCGTACTTTGCATGGCAGCGGCCTTTCTCTTACGTCCGCTTGAGGCGCCCAAGATGACACGCTTTGCAGGCGGGGCAAGGTCTTATCGGAGGTCTATTTTAGGGTATCCATTATACGACCCCAAAACACAAAAAACCCCGCTGATGAGGCGGGGTTATTTTTATTGTGTGGTTTAGGAGGGCGATGTCTATTTCCTGTGTAAGCCGGGCAGCGACCTACTCTCCCGTGCCTTAAGACAAAGTACCATCGGCGCGAAGAGGCTTAACGACCGAGTTCGGAATGGGATCGGGTGGGGACCTCTTGCA
>CALLME010000286.1 GCA_938007945.1 uncultured Caulobacterales bacterium | reverse complement strand
TGGGCAAAAGGGCGAGCATACTTACGGCGCGGGGCCAGAGATTGACGTCTACTCCTTGCGTAAGCCGCTCGGCGTCGTCGCAGGCATCACGCCGTTTAATTTTCCTGCGATGATTCCGATGTGGATGTTCGGTATGGCGATCGCGACGGGCAATGCTTGTATTCTAAAACCGTCAGAGAAAGATCCGAGCGTACCGATGCGTCTCGCGGAGTTGTTCGTCGAGGCGGGCGGGCCAGCGGGTCTCTTGCAATGCATCAATGGCGACAAAGAAATTGTCGACGCGATTTGCGACCATCCGACGATTAAAGCGGTCAGTTTCGTCGGCAGTTCTGATATCGCGCAATATGTCTACGCGCGGGCAACGGCAAATGGAAAGCGCGCGCAATGTATGGGCGGGGCGAAAAACCACGGTATCATAATGCCCGACGCCAATATGGACCAAGCGGTGAAAGATATCCTCGGCGCGGCTTACGGCTCGGCTGGTGAGCGATGCATGGCCTTGCCTGTTGTCGTGCCAGTGGGCGAGGGGACAGCGGAGCGTTTTATTGAAAAAATGCTACCCGCGATTGAAGCGATGAAGGTCGGCGTGTCCGAGGACCCCGACGCAGATTACGGGCCTGTGGTGACGGATGTGCACCGCGACAGTATAAAAGCCCAAGTCGGGAAAGCGGTGGAGGAGGGCGCGACGCTTCTGGTCGATGGGCGGGATTTCACCCTGCAAGGCTATGAAGATGGTTTCTTCATCGGGCCAAGCCTGCTCGATAATGTCACGCCTGATATGGAAACCTATCAAGATGAGATTTTCGGCCCCGTCTTACAAATTGTGCGCGCCGACACTTTTGAAGAGGCCGTGCGCTTACCGTCTGAGCATCAATACGGAAATGGCGTGGCGATATTTACGCAAAACGGCCGCGCCGCCCGCGAATTCGCTGACCGTGTCGAAGTCGGCATGGTCGGCATAAACGTGCCCATACCTGTACCCGTCGCCTATCATAGCTTTGGCGGCTGGAAGCGTTCGGCGTTTGGAGACGTCAATCAATACGGTATGGAAGGCTTGCGGTTTTATACGAAGGTGAAGACGGTCACGCAGCGCTGGCCAGAAGGCGAGACAGAAGACTCGGCGTTTATCATTCCGAGGTTTTAAGGGCGGGCGACTATATGAAAATGTTTTTTGCGTTAGCGGGTTTTATGGGAACTTTGATGTTCGAGTCTAGCATAGCCTATTCGGAGCGGACGCCTGAGCATTGGTTAGACAACGATGTCTTTGGTGAAAAGCGAATACTCATTGTTTGTAACAGCGGCATCGACGACCCCCTTGAGCGGGTATTGCCAAAAATGGATTGGCAAGGTTTCCTCGAAAGAGATATCGTCATTGTTATAAAAGGGCCTGGAAGCGTAGAAATTTTGAATAGTGAAGGGACGAGAAGTTTTCCGTCTTCTAACACGCTCACTCAAATTCATCAGAGAAACAAGTGTCCCCGCGGCATAGATTTCAATCTTATGGGTAAAGACGGGGGTATAAAAAAGGTATGGTCTGGTGTGGTTTGGTCCGAAGACCTTTTCGCGACCATTGACGCCATGCCGATGCGACAATTTGAAATGCGTGAGCAACGTCGGGCGAAAAAGCAGGACAACTAAATGCATTTCTCTCTCACAGAAGAACAAACACTTATCCAAGATATGGCGCGAAACTTCGCGGCGACGGAACTTGCGCCGCATTCCTCGCGGTGGGATGAAGAAAAATTTCTAGACCGTGACGTGTTTGCTAAGGCCGCAGAGCTCGGATTCATGGGCATTTATACGGGCGAAGAGCATGGCGGCACGGCGCTGTCCCGGCTTGATAGCGCGCTAGTTTTTGAGCAACTCGCGGCGGGGGATGTGTCGCACACCGCCATGATGACCATTCATAATATGGCGACGTGGATGATTGACCGCTACGGCGATGCGGCTTTGCGCGCGAAATATGTGCCGAGGCTGACGGCGGGCGAGTTGATTGCGAGTTATTGCCTAACCGAGCCAGGCGCAGGATCAGACGCGGCCTCGCTTTCGACTAAAGCGGTGCGTGTGGGCGACGATTATATCCTCAACGGCAGCAAAAGCTTTATCTCTGGCGCGGGCTGGTCTAATATCTATGTCGTAATGGCGCGCACCTCTGATGATGGCGCGCGCGGCATTTCGACTTTCGTCGTTGAGAACGGCACAGCAGGGCTGAGCTTTGGCGCGAATGAGAAAAAGATGGGTTGGAATGCCCAACCGACAGCTCAAATCATTTTCGAGGATTGCCGTATCCCCGCTGAAAATCGCGTCGGTGCAGAAGGCGACGGCTTTAAATTCGCCATGAGCGGGCTTGACGGTGGACGTGTTAATATCGGCGCGTGCAGCCTTGGCGGGGCGCAGAAAGCGCTCGATGCCTCGCTGCAATATACCAAAGAGCGGAAACAATTTGGCAAAGCCATTTCGGATTTTCAAAACACGCAATTCATGCTCGCCGATATGGCCACAGAGCTAGAAGCCTCGCGCCTCATGCTCTATCGCGCCGCCGATATGGTCGACCATAAACTCCCCAATGCGGGCGCGGCCTGCGCCATGGCGAAGCGATTTGCGACCGATATGTGCAGCAAAATTGCCAATGACGCGCTACAACTTCACGGCGGCTATGGCTACCTTTCGGAATACGGCATAGAGCAAATCGTGCGAGACCTCCGCGTCCACCAAATCCTAGAAGGCACAAACCAGATTATGCGCGTAATTGTTAGCCGTGATTTGTTGAGGCAATGATTAGCACGCTACAAAAGCGCATTCTGGGTGGGGTTGCCACCTTGGCGGTGGCCTCAATCGGGATTAATGCGCTTTCTGAGGGCTCCAAACAATCTGCGCGCGAAGATGTGGCATCAGTTTTCCTTGGCGAGGATTTAGCTAAGACCTATGTCCAACTTGATTTTGGGAATTGTGATTATCAACTAAACCGCAAATTCCATCGGATTGTGACACTTGATAAACGCGAACCTGCTGCGACGGATCGTTGTCAGGCAATTGCAAAGACCCGTGAGAGGGCGATAGCCGAGGCTTTGGGTGCGACCCCTACACCAGCAGAATGTTATGACTTTGTGAAAGACAAACTCCCGCGTGCATTAAGCCGCAGAAAAGGCGA